>NZ_BASL01000743.1:0-3592 GCF_000648255.1 Candidatus Protochlamydia sp. R18
CAAGGTAGCCCTACCGGAAGGTGGGGCTGGATCACCTCCTTTAAAGGACAGTTTGCTAATTTAGCAAACAGGTTGGGCAAGCTCTATGCTTCGTACATTGTCTTACTTATACTGTCAAACGACAGAAACTATTTTGAAAGTCATAAAAGTTTAAGAATCAAGTTTAATCTGAAACGTTGATTGTTCGAAAGAACAAGAAACGTGAAAAGTAAAGATGACCAAAGTCATCACAAATTCACTGATCAAAATCAGCGCTTGAGAATAATCTTCACACAAAAATTTAAGTGACATAAGCGATCAGCTTATGTGAGTCGTAACTCATACTTAATTGCTTGAGACTAAAATTTTTTGGTCAAGCTATTAAGGGCTATTGGTGGATGCCTTGGCATTAACAGGCGATGAAGGACGCGAAACCTGCGAAAAGCTTCGGTGAGCTGGAAAAAAGCATTGACCCGGAGATATCCGAATGGAGCAATCCAACCAGAGTAATGTCTGGTTATCCTTAACTGAATCCATAGGTTAAGGAGGCGACACCTGCCGAACTGAAACATCTAAGTAGGCAGAGGAAAAGAAATCAAATCAGAGATTCCCATAGTAGCGGCGAGCGAAGTGGGAAGAGCCCAAACCACTAATTTATTAGTGGGGTTGTAGGACTCATCACAATGGCTAGCGAACTTTAGCAGAACATTTCTGGAAAGTTAGGCGATACAAGGTGAAAGCCCCGTATGCGAAAAAGAGAGCTAGCTAGATGAGCACCTGAGTAGGGCCGGACACGTGAAACCCGGTCTGAATCCGGAGGGACCACCCTCCAAGGCTAAATACTCGTTAATGACCGATAGTGAACCAGTACCGTGAGGGAAAGGTGAAAAGAACCCCTGTTAGGGGAGTGAAATAGAACCTGAAACCAATAGCTTACAAACGGTCGAAGGCCTATGCCCAATAATTTGGGAATGGCTGACGGCGTGCCTTTTGCATGATGAGCCAGCGAGTTGCGTTAAATGGCAAGGTTAAGGGATCTCATTCCGAAGCCGAAGCGAAAGCGAGTCTTAAAAGGGCGTTAAGTCATTTGGCGCAGACACGAAACCAAGTGATCTATCCATGACCAGGTTGAAGCAAGGGTAACACCTTGTGGAGGACCGAACTAGTAACTGTTGAAAAAGTTTTGGATGAGTTGTGGATAGGGGTGAAAGGCCAATCAAACTTGGAGATATCTTGTTCTCTTCGAAATAACTTTCGGGTTAGCCTCGGACAGCCCTTTACAGGGGTAGAGCACTGAATTCACGCGGGGGTCTTACCGACCTACCAAAGGAAATCAAACTCCGAATACTGTAAAGTCGTCCGGGAGATAGACAGCGTGGGATAAGCTACGTTGTCAAAAGGGGAACAGCCCAGATCGCCGATTAAGGCCCCTAATTCTATGCTAAGTGAGTAAGGAAGTGGAGTTTCTAAAACAGTTGGGATGTTGGCTTAGAGGCAGCCATCATTTAAAGAGTGCGTAACAGCTCACCAATCGAGAAACTCTGCGCCGATAATATCCGGGACTAAAGCATAGAGCCGAAATCGCGGGTTTATTCTGTTAAAGAATAAGCGGTAGGAGAGCGTAGTATGCAGCGTCGAAGATGTACCGTAAGGAGCGTTGGAGCGCATACTAGTGATAATGCATGGCATGAGTAAACGATAAAGGAGGTGAAAATCCTCCTCGCCGAAAACCTAAGGTTTCCAGGGTAAAGTTCGTCTTCCCTGGGTTAGCCGGTCCCTAAGCCGAGGCTGAAAAGCGTAGGTGATGGAAAGCAGGTTAAATATTCCTGCGCCACCTAAAACATTGGTGACGGGTCGACGGAGTACGTTAAGCGCGCGGACCATTGGATGTGTCCGTGGGGCAATGAGGTTGGTTAGTAGGTAAATCCGCTAACGGAAGACCAGGTTGTCACTAAGGGAAACCTTCGGGGGAACCGATAGCGTAGCGCAAGGCTTCCAAGAAATAGACTCTAATCGTTGATGGTGACCGTACCAAAACCGACACAGGTGGGTGGGAAGAATATTCTAAGGCGCGCGAGAGAACTCTTGTTAAGGAACTCGGCAAATTATCCTCGTAACTTCGGGAGAAGAGGAGCCACAAGTTGTGATAGCACTCGCTGCTAAAGCATCCTGTGGCCGCAGAGAAATGGCCCAGGCGACTGTTTAACAAAAACACAGCACTATGCAAAGACGTCTAAGTCGAAGTATATGGTGTGATGCCTGCCCAATGCCAAAAGGTCAAAAGGAGATGTTAGCACGTTAAGTGCAAAGCATTGAATTTAAGCCCTGGTGAATGGCGGCCGTAACTATAACGGTCCTAAGGTAGCGAAATTCCTTGTCGGGTAAGTTCCGACCTGCACGAATGGTATAACGATCTGGGCACTGTCTCAACAAGAGACTCGGTGAAATTGTAGTAGCAGTGAAGATGCTGTTTACCCGCAATAAGACGGAAAGACCCCGTGAACCTTTACTGTACTCTGATATTGGCTCTTGACTTGTCATGTGTAGAATAACCAGGAGACTAAGAAAGCTCATCGTCAGGTGGGCTGGAGTCGTCGTTGAAATACTGGTCTTGATAAGTCGGGAATCTAACGAAATCCCATGAAGCTGGGATTCGGACATTGTCAGACGGGCAGTTTTGCTGGGGCGGTATCCTCCTAAAGAGTAACGGAGGAGTCCAAAGCTTGCCTCATCGTGGTTGGCAATCACGAGTAGAGCGTAAAGGTATAAGGCAAGTTAACTGTGAGACCTGCAAGTCGAACAGAGACGAAAGTCGGGCTTAGTGATCCGGCGGTGGAATGTGGAATCGCCGTCGCTCAACGGATAAAAGGTACTCCGGGGATAACAGGCTTATCGCCACCAAGAGTTCATATCGACGTGGCGGTTTGGCACCTCGATGTCGACTCATCGCATCCTGGGGCTGAAGAAGGTCCCAAGGGTTTGGCTGTTCGCCAATTAAAGCGGTACGCGAGTTGGGTTCAAAACGTCGTGAGACAGTTTGGTCCCTATCTTTTGTGGGCGTAGGATACTTGAGAGGAGCTGCTTCTAGTACGAGAGGACCGAAGTGGACGAACCAATGGTGAGCCGGTTGTTCTGCCAAGAGCATTGCCGGGTAGCTATGTTCGGAACGGATAAGCGTTGAAAGCATATAAACGCCAAGCCTCCCTCAAGATAAGGTATCCCTATCAGACACCATATAGACCATGTGGTTAATAGGTTGGGTGTGTAAGCGCAGTAATGCGTTGAGCTTACCAATACTAATCGGTCGATCGGCTTGACCACCTTTTTTTCTAAAGGATGAAAACCATTCCCTTTAGCACAAACAGTGTGGTGCGAAATAAAAAATCAAGCGTGTGAGATTGTTTTCAAGAGCTGATTTTGATAAGTGAAACTTAAACCTTTTATGATTTTCGTTTGGTGGCATTAGAGAAAGGGAAATACCTGAACCCATTCCGAACTCAGAAGTCAAGCCTTTCATCGCCGATGGTACTGCACACAAGAGTGTGGGAGAGTAGGTCGCCGCCAAACTTTTCTTTTTGGCCTTAAAACACCCCGTTTTAAGGCCCTTTTTTTT
>NZ_BASL01000742.1:0-560 GCF_000648255.1 Candidatus Protochlamydia sp. R18
CACCATCTTAAGACTTTTCCTAGTAAAGTCATCCATAATTGTTAGAATCCGAAGGCGCCTTCCATTGGCTAATGCATCTGAAACAAAGTCAAGAGACCATCTTTGATTTGGCCTAGAAATCTCCTCAGGTCTTATTCTAGAACCTAAAGCTCTCTTTCTTCCACCCCTTTTTCTGATTTTGAGACCACTCTCTTTGTACAGTCGGTATACTTTTTTATGATTAATCTTTAATCCTTCCTTCTTCAGCAAGAGACAAATTCTTCGATACCCAAACCTTCTTCTTTCATGAGCTATCGAAATCATTTTATCCTTTACTTCTGTATCATTCTTCATTTTATGCTTATAGCGCCCAACAGACCTATCGAAAGCAAGTAAACGACAAGCTCTCCTTTGACTTATGCCATGGCGGATGGTTAGATCATTCATAGCCTTTCTCTTAGCCTGCGGGCCTACCACTTTTTTGACAAAAGATCCTTCAAAGCCACATTATCAAGAGCATAATCAGCTACAAGCCTTTTTAATTTCCTGTTTTCTTCTTCTAGAGCTTTTAATCTTTGTGC
>NZ_BASL01000741.1:0-180 GCF_000648255.1 Candidatus Protochlamydia sp. R18
AATACATGGAACGAAACTTACCCGCAGGCAGTAAGATTTATGGAGATTCTGCCTATGTCAATGATAAGCATCAAGACATGCTGACCTTGCCCCCTGATTCCATCCAGAGTTAAATAGAGATTCAAGCAATTAATTTATTGTTATTTTCACTTAAACTTCTAATAAATTGTTTTGGGCTTA
>NZ_BASL01000740.1:0-4594 GCF_000648255.1 Candidatus Protochlamydia sp. R18
ATTCAGGTTGAGGTCCTCGCTTTGTTTTGCCATGATCAATTAACTGTTTATTCCATTTCTGCTTAAAAGACTTCCAAAAATCATCCACACTACAATATAATTTGATTAAATCCATTTTGACCTCTCATGTCATATTAAACATTAGTTTGGGGAAACAAATGTTTTAAATGATGCAGAGGTCTTTTGTCATTTAAATTTTATTCTTCTTATTTATTATCAAAGGGATAAATTCAAAGTTCAGGTTAATATCTTTCCCAATGTGTTCCAAAAACATAGCGTAGCTCTTAGGATCAAAGATCTCGTTCTTTTTAGCGCTCATTCAGAACCTTTATGGTATTAAGTTAACTTTTTTGCTGGCATTATCTGATCGAGCGGACTTATCGTAAGCATAAACCATCTCCGAGGAAGCATGTCCAGTTACACGCATAATATCGCTGTCTTGAAATCCCTGCTGTTTAAGATAAGTGACAGCAGATGCCCTCAAGACGTGCGGGGTGATTTTAAACGGAATACCGGCCTCTTTCCCAGCTTTGGCAAATGTCACAGCGACTTGATTGATCATCACAGGCTTTCCAAATCTCGTAATGAAAACATGTCCTTTTCTCTCGCCAATATGCTCTCGAAGCCTTTCCATAATGCTATTTGAATAGGTAATAACAGTCTCTTTGTACACTCCCTTCATTTTAGACTGAGGAAATGCGATTTCACAGTGCTCCCAATCAATCTGGTGAATTTGTAGAGACAAGACCTCACTTACGCGCTTACCACCCTGTAAAATCACTTTCCCGATTAAACAATCACGTGAATTAATTTTATCCAGCTCTTAAAAAAAAGTAATCCACTGTGCCTGAGTCATTGCTGGTGTTTTCACTTTTTCGCCGATTTTAAAAAAAGTTTTTGAGCTTCCTTCTTTGTTCGGCAAAGCCTTTTTTACAATACCTTGAAGGCGGCGTTGTAAAAATCCTGTAAAAGAGATATAGCAAGCTGCTCGTGATTGCCGACTTGCCTCAGCCCAGTCTTGTATCAACTTGATTCGATCAATCACAGCTTCATGATTCGTTAAGGCAAATACTTGAAGGCTCATTAGAGGATTGAGAAGACCAAATTCAATCAGCTTGCGAATTCCTCATCGATAATTAATTTGCGTTCTATGACTCAAAGTGGATAGCCAATGGGACAGCGCCTCTTCCAATGTGATCTCATCTAGTTTGTTCCATATTACATTTGTTTGAAATGCTTTTGCCTGTTCGTAGGTCTCTAAGCTAAATCCAATAGAGGGTTCAATCACTGTTGGCATCAAGGTCATAGCTTATTTGACTCCTTGCTTTCTATGATGCGTTCTTCTAAATATGACATTGCTTCTTCACTAAGTGTCATTGTTGGCTCCTTTGTTTAATCTTTTTTCTTTCAGTGACAAATCTCACACTCTATAAAAAGTCACAAGTCAATTCTATAAATTATTTATCATCCCTATCCATCTTGTAGGATTCTTTTTGTGAATCGCTCAAAATTTAATCTCTTTAATTTTCCATAAGGATCTTGAGCTTCTAGCTTAGCCCATTCTAACGGGGTAGCATTGCTCATCCAATTTCGCAAATTATCTCGCAATGTCTTAAACCATTTTGGATGCTGAGATCCGAGAAAAAGTAATTTCATTATTGCAGCTTCCGAAAAATCTCCCAATTGGGTTGCTACATACCAAATCCCATAAAGATCCTTATGGATTTTTGAGGCGCTTTTACGCCTTGTAAAGGTGAGTCCTTTATGAAACATCCAAGCTCCTGGAGATACCACCCATCCAGATTCTCCTGAGTACGTCTTGAATTCACTGGTCATCTGTAAACTTAAAGTGAGATAGCTGAGTGGTTGTGCCACAACGCCGGCAATTAAAACGTTTTTATGTTTGTCCGTTACGCGCAGCAGAATCGGTCAGAAATTCGATTTCCACCTCTAAACCATTGATTTCTTTGACATAGCTTTCGGTAGCAGGCTGATCCAAATCTTTGAATAATTGAGTAAATCCAGCTTCCTCAAGATGTTTTGAAATGTTCTTTTTTGAAATTGACGGGACTTTGCGAGGGATGAGCGAATCGATATCTCTCGTTCCAATAGGAGGATTGCCTAATTGTTGATCTGCTAGATATAGCTTGTAAATGATGAGAGCGTATCCACCTCCGATCACAATGACTTCTTTCCACGGACCCATCGATTGCAAAAATTCTGAAATCACCAAATCTTCTTGTTTTAAGTCCACTTCTACCCCTTCCTATAAATCCGTTTCAATTCAGGTATGCGCTCTGCCATGAATTCCGCTTGTTCTAATCCACGCAAAGGGAAGTGATAGAGATCCAAGAACGTCAATAAAACAGGGGATGAATTGAGATGTTGATCTGCTTCTATTTTTAGAAAACTTTTATAATAAGGCTCAATCAGCAATACCTCGTACCCTCTCTCTTGAGGCTCTAATTCCAGAAGCAGTTCAAGCCCCTTCTTTACATCTCGACTCTTAATATATAGCTCAAGAGTGGTTAGATTGGTGTTTTTGCATCCATGCACTTCTACTGCAGAATGAAGAGCTAAAACGGTTTTGGATTGTAGATTCGACTTCTTAAGCACCTTTAAAAGCTCATCTCGATCTGTAAACCCTGAACGATACGTCCACATTTTGCATTTTTTGACGATACTGTATTGTTCAAGCCAGCTCCTCAGTAAAGCTTCCGGTTTTGTCATACAAAAATGCTTCGACGTCCTCACGCCTTCGGTTTGCAGGAAGCCATGCATCACAAGAATACTAAATACTCGCTGCACTAGTCCAAGACTAATTCCTGTCTCCTTAGCCACTTGTCGCAAAGAAAATTTTTCTTTATCGATTCCAATCCTAAGTAACCATGCTAGAATCACAGAAGATCGATCAGCATAAATATTCCCTTCAACAAACGATTCATTTGAACTTAGTAAAAATCGACCCTTCATATTGTTCATCCCTCCACCGTGTTCGTTATTTTATATTGTTCAATATTTTTTGAACAATAGTTTATTGGAAAAACGGCTTTGCAAGCTTGACTTGTTTATAAGTTTGAATTTTAGCTTTTTCATTGCGAAGATGAGCGTACCACTCATTGGGAATAATTATTGCTTTATATAGCAATTTTTTCCACCTGTTCAACGGTTTCATTGATGGTATAAATCACAAAATTCTCCTTTTTGTTGCAGGAGACGTTAAAATCAAAGCATTCTTAAATATTTAATCTTTAGTTAATAAGAATAAAAATGCCTGAAACTGTATACAAGCGGAAAAAAGATAGAGCATTAAAAATTTTGGATGACGCTTACTTTGTGGCAAAAGAATTAGTTTATCTACAAGATTATTGACGAGAAGGAGCTGTAGACAACTTAATTCTTAACAAACAAAAATATCTATCTTTCGAAATGAATTCGACTAAGGAAAAAAACAGCTTAGCAAGTAAGCAAAGTAATAAAACTTCGAAGAAGTGGCCTTTTTAAAAGGCCACTTACATATTTCTTTAGCTATAGGAATTATAAGAATAACTTAGATCGCATTCTTTTTTAAATTATGCTTCATTTGAATTGCTTAATAATACATGTTGAGCAAATTAGAATCTATCTTCCTCTTAATGAGGATTTAGCCGCCATACATATTATAAATTTCCTTTTCATTTTATCTTTAATAAAATCCTTAGTTGCTATTTTTGAATCAATTTAACCTAGAACAAAATAAACTTATTAAATATAATTATTATTATTTAATTAATCATCTTATCTTAATAAAGATAGAGGCTTTATGCAAATTTCTTTAAAATCCCCTATAGAAGCTTTACCTGAAGAAACGAAAGTTGCCATTTTTAATCATCTTAAGAGCTCAAAAGACCTCGCCATGGCTTCTTTAGTTAGTAAAGCCTGGCAACAGCTAGCAGAGGATCCTTCCCTATGGAAAGCCCAGTTTTGTCGCCAATGGAAAAAGTTGACATTCTCGACCCGCCCTACCTTAAATTCAAATTGGAAGAAAATTTATAAAAAAAGGCATCAAATTCTAAAAGAAGTCAAACGCAACAAACCCACATTATGTGAAGATCGATGTAAGTATGACACCTATCAATTACCTGGCTTTGCAGCAAGCGAAACTGTTAAATTAAAGGTAGAAAAAAGAGTGGCTTTCATCCAAGTCACTCCTGGGACTGCTCAAGTTTATTCTCTTGAGGAAAAAGGCTGTCAATTAGTTTTTGATAACCTAAAAGACGAAAACTCTCGTTTGATCCACTATCTAGAAGGGCATATGATCCAAGTGACGCAAGAAGGTTTTCTTTACCGCTGGCCACTCAAAGAACCTTTTCCTTCGCAACCCTTAAGCAGGGTGGAAAATTTTGAGGAAGCCCATGTTGACCAAGAGTTGCTTATTTTAGTGTTGCCTCAGCGCAAGCAATTTGCCATTTTTAATATAGAAAATGGCTTAAAATGTTACGAATCTCCCCTTTTCCACTCTCCCATCCGCTCGCTCGATTGCCGCGATAACCAAATTTTGATTCAATGTGAAGATGGCACGCTTTATTTTATCAAAGCTATTCGAAAAGAGAAT
>NZ_BASL01000739.1:0-906 GCF_000648255.1 Candidatus Protochlamydia sp. R18
GAAGCTTTTAAATATTTTAAACTCGCTGCCGATCAAGGTGATGCAGATGCCCAATACGAACTTGGGGTCATATATGCCAATGGACGGGGTATTACACAATCAGGGCAAGAGGCTATTAAATATTTTAAACTCGCTGCCGATCAAGGCCATGCAGATGCCCAATACGAGCTTGGAACTCTGTAAAAAAGGGCAAGAAGTTGAACAATCCAGTCAACTAGCTCTAAGTTATTATCAACTTGCTACTGAACAAGGGAATGCTTAGGCAGCAATAAAAATTGGCTTTATTATTTCTCAACAAAACTAACTAAATTGGTTTAAAATTAAAATTTATAGCCGACTTTCCTCTTAAATAACCTGCTTTTTAAGCTCCAAAATTAGCCCAAAATAAAGCAATATTTAAGATCTGTGTATTTTTAGGAAACTTGAAAAAAGCATATCTTTTAAAGCTTAGAATTGTGGCTAGAATGCACAAAGCTTTTAAGAATTTATCACCTTGAAATTTGAGATTTTTTAAAAGCGTTAGAAAAGTTTGAAAATCTTATTAAAATAATAAAATAATAAAGCATTAAAAATATTTACAAATTTCCCTCATTAATAAAAGGAAGTTGAATAGATATAAATTTATTTAACTTTAAACATCTAATTATTTTAATAATAAACTACTAAAAGATAAATTTAATGAATTAAAGGTAATTTTAACTAGGTAAGGTTCTCAATTATCTATGGTAATCACAAATAAAATATTTTATTAAGCCAATGGGATTAGTTAGCTTTTTAGAAAATGAAAGTGTTTTCCTTACAAGTCTTGCACACTTTGTCTTAAGAGTACAATGAATCTTTCAAGGTAGCTTGTCTGACCAGATGGCTTGCTAACTGGGTTGATGTTGGCTCCAAGAAATAGTTTCC
>NZ_BASL01000738.1:0-51974 GCF_000648255.1 Candidatus Protochlamydia sp. R18
AAACTGAGTAAGAGCGCATTAAATAGAAGAATTCATCAAATACCCATGAAATGGTGGGAGGAAATTCTTGAGTTTATTCAAAAGTTAAAAAACTTTGGGAAATTACCTTTTGAATATATTGTTGATGCATTTCCTGTTTCTGTTTGTAGAAATATAAGAATTCGGAATTGCAAAATTTATCGAGGAGAGGAATTTAGAGGGTATAATGTCAGTAAACGAGAATATTTTTATGGATTGAAAGTCACAGTCTTAGCTTCTCAAGATGGATGCCCTTTTAGAGTTATTCTTTGTCCAGGCAGAGAGCATGATGCTGTTCCTTTTAAATACATGGAACGAAACTTACCCGCAGGCAGTAAGATTTATGGAGATTCTGCCTATGTCGATGATAAGCATCAAGACATGCTTGAAAAGATAGAAAACATCAAGCTCATAGTGGAGCCAAAATCTAATTCTCTTCGCTCAATCGATTTACATGATTTTGTAAATTTGAAGCACATTAGAAAGTTTATTGAGGGGGTATTTGGCGTGATATCAAGACTGATGCCTAGAAAAATTCATGCAACGACGTCTAATGGGTTTGAAATTAAAGTTTTAGGATTTCTAGTAGCAGTTGCAACAAATTTTTTAATAAATTAGTTATTTGCAACTTACATTAAATAGTATGAAAAATCAATCCTATATTTTTCCTTGCTAATTTTTCAGTATCAAAGCTAAGAAAATTTGTGTATTAACAATTGATAAAACTTTAAATTTTTGCCCAATCGCCAAACTAAAAATCAAAGTAGGAATCAAATCGCTAGGCATGTTCAGCTGCAACTTTTTTCATAGCCAATTTCTAGGCATAGGGTTACCTAAAATATAAATGTATCTGCTTGAAATTGATTTTTCTATTTTTAGGTTATATTCTTCAGTTCTGTGCAATTTTGAGAATCGATTGCTACTGAAAGTTCATTGGGTTTATGAACCTGTTAGAAATTTTTATGCCTTTTACTATTGACTATATGAGCTATAAATTGCCATAAGGCGATTTTCATATCTTTTTTCTTCGCTATGAAGTTGTTGTAATTTGGATATTTTTTTAGACTTAATTCTGCAAATTTTGACAATCTATCATGATCTCTGAGAAGCAAAATCGTTAGCACTTCACTTAAAGGTTTTCTAAATGTTCTTTTGCGGATTTTTCTTTTCGTATACTCCATTTGTTTTCGGGAACACATTTGATGAAATTGATTAGAAAAATCATCAACGAGACAAAACAGTTTGATTCTCTCTATCTCGTTCATTTTGGCCTCTTAATTTTTGTTCGAGAAAACAAAATTTTCTAACAAAAAAGAGCCCTTTTTTCAATAAAGATTGCTCAGAAGATAGCCGAAAGATAGCCGAAAGATAGCCGAAAGATAGCCGAAAGATAGCCGAAAGATAGCTTACGTTAAACTGGCATTAAATTAATACCGGCTTTTTCTTTCTTTTGTTTGTATATCGCGATAGACGATGCTGGTTTTGCAGCAGCATCGTCTAAAAGAATATTATCGAATAGGGCAGGCGCCATTAGCACAGGCTTCGGCTAAATCATCATCGCGAATATGAATACCGGAATAATCAATATCTGACAATTTTGCGCAATACGTTTCATATGCTTCTTTTGTGACAACTTCTTGAGGCAGATAAGCATAGCCTAAATCTTCAGCATTTTTAGTTGGATCGTTTCTAAATAAGAATGACACTCCAACGTAGCAGTCCCAATTTTTCATGAACCAATCAATAATGGCGGGAACTTCAGATGGATCATAAGAAATGGTATTCGAAACGTTTTGTTCGCACCAAGTCGTTTGAAGAATGCTGTATAGTTCTAGCTGAGCTACAGCTGAATCGGTATTGATTTCTACTTCTTCTATTTTTCCATTTTTTCTTGTCACCGTTGTGCGTGTGAAAGGCACATTTTCAAATTTAACGGGAAATTTGACTAACACAGATTCTGGTTCATAGGGTTTTTCAATAACGGTATAACCGGCTGCGCGGAATTTTGTGACTAGAGGGTCATGCTTAGAGTAAGTGATGTTATTAAATAAATACTTTCCAAGTGGCATGTGAATACCTTCAGGTACTTCTCCCCATTCTTCTGTTCCCATGATTTTGCTTATAGTTCCACTGGGTTTGATACAAGTCACATTTTTTGGTAAGGGGGAATTGAGCTCATTTGCCATGCTATATGCAGCACTAACTGTAATATTACGCATTCGTTTAAAATCATAAGCTGTCAAATCAGGACGTGCCCTTACACCAGTTAATCCTACCCCACAAAGATGTAAGAAGTCATTATTAAGGTGCCAAGCTTCTTGTAAAATTTCGTCCCGTAGGTTAACCATCGTTTGGCGGTAGTTCATACGACCAGCAAGGTAAAGAGCTCTTTCTAATCCAACTTTATCTCCTCTAAAAGCTAATACGTTGACTTCTGTCAAATTACAAAAACTTTTGTTACCCAAAAGTATTTCGACGCAAGGATTGCATCCTTTAAACCAGGGTGCTCTTCTTTCAGCTTCTGCAGCGTTGATAATACCAGGTTCAGATCCTCCCGAATCCAACATTAATTGAAAGACTCTTTCTAATTCTTCTCGTTTTGGTTTTGAGCGGAAAAGAAGGCTATTATTAGATTGTTGACGATGAGCATTGCCTTTTATCCACCATTCTTTTTTAGCAATGGCAAAATCTTCCCATTCTGGTTGATCATATTCAAATAAAGCAATTTGCGCTGAGCGGCGGCTAGATAAAATAGTTCCCAGCCAATTGACAATATCGAGGATATCCATGCGGGTCAATAATTGATCCGATCGATCAGATAAAATTTTCGCAATAGCTTTAAAAGCTTTAGCAATTTGTTCATCTCCAGAAGAAATCCAACCATAACCTTTTAAACGCGTTCCCGCCGGACGGATTTCTGAAAAATCGAGAACAAGAGTTTGAGCAGGAAATTTACCAGCTACCAATTTACCGACAGCTTTTGCCCAAGCAATGGCAGAATCTCCAACTTTAATCGTCCATATATGTGTTTCTGGATCATAAGTTTCAACGTTATTTTGAATACCGCCTTTTTCAGTTCGATTTGAACGAATAACTTTGATTTCTTGAAGAGGTCTTCTAAAACCATTTAAAGTTCCTGTAATTGGTCTAAATCCAACACCACAACCTTGAAGGAGCAACCATAAAACATCCACTACATCATAAACTGTTTCGACATGTGTATATGAGCAATTAAACATGCTAGATTCGCGCGTGCGACTCAACTCAGTCCCACCTAACCACAAAGTACGGCCCGCAGGTGCGATTTGTCGGTTTGAAATGAGAGAGCGGATTTCTTCTAATTCGTCCTCTTGAGCTTCGTTAAGAGTGCGTCCTAGTGCTCGTTCCCATAACCATCGTTGGTGAGAAATAACGCGTTCAACAACCTGATCCCAATTTTCTAGTTGTGTATCCCCTTCTTTGACGGGGCGATGATAAGTGCGTAAAGCGGTAGCCATCGCTCGAGCTGTTGGTTTGGTCATAGTGGTCCTCTATCTCTTTTAATTATTAATACAAGATCTTGTAGTTGCTTACTCAGAAAATTACAACGGGTTGTAGTAAAACTGCTTTTGTTATCTATTTTTTCAACTATAAAGTCAAGATACAGAATTTATTTTAACCTATTCAGAGTGTCTTCTGAAGCCTTTTTTAACCCGTTGATTTTGAAGCATTTCGAATAAATGAAAAAAAAGTAAGATGATTTGAAAGTCTTGATAGCGAAGTAATTAGCAACTTTTGAGGGATTTTATCATAATTATTTAAATATGAGTTAGTTAAGAGAGTTGAAGTTATGAAAAAGTGATCAATCAATTTTCGAGGACTGATCTTACAATTAAATTTAAAACTTGGATGATTACTCAAAAATATGTAATAAAATTTTTAGAGCAGGATCATTGGAATTGAAAGGATGGAGTAATTCTTTATTTGACCGTTGATGGATAAGAATATGAATAGATTTTTCTTTGTTTTCTTGATCGAGTCGGTGACAATAGTCTGCACAGATAAATAAAAAATCTTGAAAATCTTCTTCCGTCTGCAAAAGAGGAAGCGTGTTTTGTAAAACTTCTTTAAATGTATAGGGATCCCCAATTTCTGTCATAAATGAAAGCAGCTCTAAGTTAAACTCAAGGTCTTGCTTATCTAAATAATCTTCTAAAAGTTGAGAAAGTTGTTTAGTTGCGATTTTTCGATTAGAAAGACTCGAAAGTCTTGCCCGCAATAAATCAAACCACTTATTGGTTCCTAAATAGGTAGAAAAATCGTCTAATAAATCTAAAGCATAAGCTTCATTTTCTTCTTCGATTCTTTCAGAAATAAAATCGTAAAGGAAAGTTTCAATGTCATTTGCACAATAGGTAGAAACTCCAGTAAAAACTTCTTGAGGAGGAATTCCTTGATCTGCATTTTCATCTAAAAGAGTAATAAATTGATTTAGTTGATCTTGTAGTAACGTAGAGTTTTCAACTTTTCCTTGATCGTATTGATAAATGAGTTGATCAAGCTCATTACATATAATTGATAAAGAAGGTTTTTCACTTAAAAGCCTTCTCCAAAGCTCAAAAATTAATAAATAAACCTGATCTTCGTTTTGAGCTTTAAGCTCCCGATCTCCCACTAATTGTTCTGTCAAATCTTCAGGCGATTCGCACTCATCGGCATAAGCAATAAAACTACTTTTATCGAGATTAATGTTTAATTTCTTTAATCGTTCAAATAATGTTTCAGTTGAAAAAATGCGATAATCGTCTACTTGCCAATGATCGACTTTCATCTGAGGATTATTAAGCCAGTTCATACGTAATAGATTATATAATGCGCGTCTTTCTATTGCTGTCATATGATTAATTAATTTAAAATGTAAAGAAATTGAAATTAAAAAGATTCATTTTTCGATATGAAAAGATTTTAGATTATTTTAAGCCTAAGTATAAAATAATAACCAACTTAGCTGTAACTTGTTAACTCGAAAAGGTCCAAATTTATTATAACAAAACAGATAATAAAAATCTCATATTTATTAATCTAAATTTTAAGAGCATTTTTACTTGTTCATCATAATCAATTAAAAATTCTCTTAAATAATTCGAATTGATTGACTGGGTACATAGCCAATTTGATGATTATCATCTATTACTTTTAGCCAGTAGCCTTGATGGACTATATCAATAACTTGAATTTTTTGTCCTGCAAGGAAAGGTATTGTAGACAATTGAGGTTCTTCCAAACTAGGAGCACGATATAAACTAGTGGAAGTAATAAAAATAGCATAAATTGGAATAATATATAATGAAATAATTAAATTTAATAAGCTGTATAAGACGAAGCTAGCTGTCAAGAAAGAAAGAATTTTAGTAAATTGCGTTCGTATCCAAATAAAAATTGTCATAAAAAAGACAAAAGAAAGAAAAGAGAAAAAAAACATATAGACTTTATCAGAAAAAGAAAGATAGGAAGAGAGTAAATAATCATTAACCCGAGAGTTTTTCATAGGTGTTAATCCTAGCTTGTTTTGAGTAATATAAAGATGCTCTTGAATAATTGAATTGCGAGGATTTTGTTCTTTAGCACGTTCATAGTACAAAATAGACCAAGGATATTCTTCGAGTTGAAAGTAAGTATCAGCAATCGCTTGGCTAAGTTTGCTAGAACTTCCTTGTGCATTTTCGACGCTTAAATACAAATGAAGGGCTTGATTGAAAGCGTTTTTTCTTTCTTGAAAAGTAGATGCTCGCAGGCCATTTTCATAATATTGATTGGCCTGTTGGAGTGAGGCTTCTTGATAAGCTTCTAAAGGAAAAAAGAAGAAAAGGAAACTTACAAGAAACATCATGGTTTATCTATAATAATCCAAAAGAGAATAAAAGAAAAAAGAATCAAAGCTGCTGTAATTAAACCTAAACCGAAGAATGAAGGGTGGTCTGAAATAGGATTTGAAAAACCAATTTTTTTCAGACTTTTTCGATAACTATTTAATGCAAAAAGAAAAATACAAATTCCCCATAAAATAAGGAACTGTCCCATTAGGTGAGCTGTTTTTTGGTGAGAGGGAGTTTGAAAAAAAACAAATCGCGCAATTGCAATCCCTATTCCAATACCAGTTAACCCAGTCCTAAGCCATGCTAAAAAAGTCCTTTCAGCAGCTAAACGAGTCCTTTCCTGAGCGAGAAGGATTCGTTCATCTACAGAAGATTGAGGATCAGTCATTTTTGTCCTTATCATCTCAATTTAGAATAAATGAATTCAAAGCTTAACTTAATAATTTTTGGGCTTGTACTTTAATATCAGCTATTTTCATCCCTGTACTTGGGCCATATTGTAAAGACTGCAACTGGTAAATAAACTGTCTCATTTTTCCGGCTTTCCCTTGAGTAGAAAGATTTTCTAAAGAAGTCCCTTTTATAGGGAGAATGCCTTCTTCCCATACTTTCCACCAAGTAGCTTTTTCGAGCAACTGCAAGATTTCTTTTTCCGAGCTTTTTTTGGTTTTTAAAGCTTGCTCTAAAAGAATTAAACTTTGCTTTTTGATTTTTTTAGGCTTTAAATCCCATAATTTTTTCCAATATGATTGAAGGGTTAGCCAACCGATTCCCAAAGGAATCACTAATAAAATCCACGGAGTTTGCGTCCAATTATGGCTCAATCTAGGCAAATTTTGTGAATCTTTGATTTCAAGAGGATTAAGTGGCCATGAAGAAGGATTCCACAGAATTTTTTCGTTGGGGATTTCATTTTCTTTTTCTAAAGAAATTGTGGGATAAGGTGCCATTGGCATTGTTTTAAGATCAATAGGAATAGGATCCGTTCTTTTAAGGATATAGCGGCTCGTTACAGGATCGAAAGAGGAAATTTCAAAAGAGGGAATCGTATTAATAAATGTAGAAACGGGAATAAGTTCGATTTGAAAATACTTTGAAGATTCTTTTATTTCTCCTGTCAGAGGGAGGTCATTGAATTGAAAAAAACCACTAAATCCAGGCTGACAATAAAAATCTGGGAGTCGAAAATCTTCTAGATTTTCGACGCCAGAAATATACATATCTATCAAAATTTTATCTTCTAATTGTCTTTCGGAAGATGTTCTCATTTTGATTTTGACATCAACGACACCCAATGCTCCATTAAAAGAATAAGGTTTGTTTTCCAAAGGAAAGGGCTTTACTTGTAAGTAGACAGCTGGAGCCTCCGCTTTGAGGAGTGGCTGTTGATAATTTTTCTTACCGAAAAAATTAGTTTGGTAACTATAACCCGAAATTGAAGAAGGCCCTAACTTAAAACTTCCTATTTGATTTGCTTCCACTTCTTGAGAAATTTCTTGCACTGTGATCTCACCATTTTGAAAGTCTCTAATATGTGCATCCCCAATTTTTTTAAAGGCGTCAGCATGAATGAAAGGAAGAAGAGACTCTGTTAAATCAACACTTTGATTATAAGAAATGCGGTAAAATAAATTGGTACGTTGGCCTGGATACAGTAAAGTAGGGCCTTTAATACTTGCCTCTAATTTGAAAATCAAAGCATTAGAAGCAGAGGAGCGCTTTAATTGTATAGAAGCAGGAGAAAATTTAGAATTTTCTGGGCTTAAAAGTGAACTTTTCAGCTCTTTCACTTCATAAGAACTGGGAGGGCTACTTTGAATTTTATCTCTTATTTTAACTGAAATAGGAGGTAAAACATACAGTCCTTTAGCTTGCGGAGAAAGAGTGAAGTGATAAAAAGATACAATAGTTTTGGGTAATTCTTCAGAAACATTTACATTTTTAATAAAAGTAACTGAAAGAGGCTTTCCTTCTATTTGAAATGAATTAGAATCAATTTCGTCTTGAATTTGATGAGTAATACTAATTATTCCTGAAAGGGGATGATTTTCTTGATTGTTTTGAGAATCAATAGAAGCCTCAACTTTTATATTTACGGCTGATAAAGTTGACATAAAGGAAAGAAAATAAATGCATAAAGCTCTGATCATTTTTTTACCATGAATGTCTCTCTTTAGAAGATTGACTTTTTTGGGGTTGATCATTTGATTGCATTTCTTGGAGAAGTCGAAGGGTTTCTTGAATGTCTTGACTTGTTTTTGGCTTACTATTGGAATGAGAAGGATCTGGATTAGGATTAGGGCTTTGCTCTGAAAATGAAGGAGAATTTTC
This sequence comes from Candidatus Protochlamydia sp. R18, assembly GCF_000648255.1. Taxonomy (NCBI): domain Bacteria; kingdom Pseudomonadati; phylum Chlamydiota; class Chlamydiia; order Parachlamydiales; family Parachlamydiaceae; genus Candidatus Protochlamydia; species Candidatus Protochlamydia sp. R18. The sequence continues at coordinate 8,205 of NZ_BASL01000738.1, forward strand.
TAATAATTTTAAAGCTTGTTGCCAATTAATAATGATTTTTTGTTGCTCATTTAAAATAGCAAAAAATTGTAAAGGAAAACTTTTCATCCAAATTTCAGTTTGCTTAGCTGCTAGTAATCCATTTTCAAATAAAGGAATGACTTGTTCCCAAGGGTGTTTTTGACAAGCTATTTTGGAATCTCCTGTGTTAAAATTCATTTTTTCTTCTTTTAAAGCGTTTGGAATAAAAGATAAGGATTGCTGAATTACTTGATGTTGCTTAACTTGAACATCTTTTAGCATGATTTCCTTGTTTGCAAAATCTTCAGATAGTGTGACAAGTTGTGTGAGCTCATTTCCTCTGATAGCGGTTTGTAGAGCTTGTTGAAGAATTTGTTTACAAGTTTTTTCTTCATTTTCCTCAGCTTGTAAGTTCTCAATCTCACTCAAAGCACAAATGGCATAAAAACGGGAAATAAAAGGATGATTAATTTGAATTTCTTCAATGGCTTTTTTTAAAAATTGTGAGGATTGCTTGAGGAAATCTTTTTTATCAAAAGAATTTTGTGTATCTAGCAAATCTTTTAAAATGACTTCATCAATCCTATTCAAAAGCGTTAACCGGTAGCGTAATATAAGAGTTTCTAAATCGGATTGTGAAGCAAATTTTTGAAGAGAATCCTCTGAAAATTGGAGGTGATTCTGAACATTTTCCCAATTGCTGTTTAGTGAAGCATCTAAAGCATTTGTGAAGTTTTCGAAAGCAATTGTGATTATTTTTCGCTGACCATCAGATAAAGAAATTTTTTTTAAACCATCCCAAAGGGGTTCTATTGTTTTCATTTGAAAAGTAAAATATTTTAAATAAGCAGCATTAAATTCATGAGGAATTATCTGCTTAGTAAAAAATAAGGAAAAATGAAGAGCTGTAGCAAGACTTTGTCGCAGAATCGTCAATAAAGAAGCTAAATCAAGATTAGCAAAAAATTGATCTTTGAGCTCTTTATTAATCTGGTTAAGTGCTAACACCCCTTTATTTTGAAGAATATGAATATCTATTGGAACTAAGCATTCAGAAAGATTTTGTTCAACTTTTTGGATACGACAATCAATATCTTTTGCGGCTTCTAATTCTTTTAAACTTTGCCAAATGAGGTAGCGTCTTTCTCCTAATGAATTTGTATCATTTTGTGCGGATAATAGCTTCGCTTGTCCTAAACGTGCAGCGGCTCGATTGAGAGTTACAGATCGTAAAAGTTGGGGAGAAGAAATTGAAGAAAGGGCAATTTGATTAAAAATTTTTAGGGCAGCCTCCCACTCTTGCTGAAGAACTTTTACTGTTCCCCAGTTGTATAAAATAAGAGCTTGTTGCCAATCAGGTAAGCTTTGTGTGGAAAGCTTTTCATAAAGTTGACTTGCTTGTTTTAAATCGCGTGTTTCGGCAAACGCCTTTGCCTGGCTCCCCAATTGCGAAATGGATTCATTAGATTCCAATCCTTGAAAATATAAGATTCCCATATAAAGAAGAAAAGTTCGTTTTTTCATGGCCGCCGTGCATCAGGTAAAATTAAGTATAAAAGAAGAAGAAAAATACTTATTCCTAGAGGAATTTGATAATATAAATCTGATAGAAGTTCATCTTGTTTTGCAAGACGAACTTTTCTTTCGAGAGATTGGGCTGGTTCGGTTTGTTTACGAACGGATTCGTTTAAAAGCTGTTTATTTAATTCTTCCGTTAAGTTTTTATTTGTCCAGGATTCAGCGAGATAGTATTTACCTTGATAGTGGGTAGCAAGTTGTTCTAACAAAAAGGGCTCTAATTTAGAATAAACAGGTTTACCTTCAAAAAGCACGTGCGGGATAAGTTGAGGTTGAGATGATCCCATGCCAACTGTCAAGAAATATAAATGATCTTTAATCGAATCGGGTAAAATACTTAAGATATTTTGAATCGCTTTTTGTTTATATGGATCTTCTAATTTTTCAAATTGTTCATCACCTCCGTCACTAAATAAAATCAATGTCAATAATTTTTCTTTTGGAAGTTCAAATAATTTTTTCTTGAGTAAAGTAAGAGCTGTTTCAAAGTTCGTTCCTTCTACATCTCCTTCATTAATGGATAGGCCTTTAATCATCATCCGTGTAAATAAATAATCGTTTGTTGAAGGGACCATAGGAGTTAAAGTAGAGGTAAAAGCATAAAGGGATACCGTTTGTCCTGTTAATAAAGAAATAAGGTTATCCATGATATCTTTGGCACGTTCTAATCGCGTTTCTCCATTTGGATTATCTTTTACATCCATCGAAGCTGAGGTGTCTACTAATAAAATAATTTCATGCGAATGAATTTGTTTAGCCAAATCAATTGTTTTTGGTGAAGGAATTCCTCCCGCAAAAGAGAGGTAGTGAAGATTGCCTTGAGGATTCATTAAAGCTAAACAAGCAAATAGCCAACAAAGTAAGCAAATCATCATTTTGCAGAGATGGACAAATTTTGAACGAGGAATTAACAAAGATTTTAAGATTTTGTCAGAAGCAAACGCTATTGTTTGTTTTTGTCGATAGTAAAAGAGACAACCTTGCAAAAATAATAAAGGCAACAAAAATAACATCAGAAAGCTTGCTTGGGGAAAATCAAAAAAAAGATTACGGATAGACATCATCACCTCTTTCAACACAAATTTTGAATAAACACTGAATCGTTACAAAATTTCGTTTTGAAATAAAAAAAAATGCCACATGATCTTCATTTTTTTTATTCAAAATTTGTGTATTCATGGAAATTTTCTCAACCAAGTACTCTCTAAAAAAATAGCTAAGAACAAACAACTTAATCCAGCGGCAATGAAGTAAGGATAAAACGATACTCGATGTTTAATCACCGGGGAAGAGATAAATGAATCTAGGGGTAGTGAACTTTTTTCTAATCGATCAATAGTATCAAATACACGTTTTAAGTCTTTCTCTTGATTGGCTAAATAAAGTTGACCTCCTGTTGATTCTGCTAAAGTCTCTATTTGTCGCCTATGGGGCGCAAATTGTGGGGAAGAAAACTTTGGATCCACATTAATAATATAAAGATGAATTCCTGCATTTTTAGCATAAGCAATGGCTTCATCAAGCTCAATTGTGCGTAATCGATTACCATAATCCAATCGATTAGGATCTTGGAACCCATCAGTTAAAACAACCATAATAGCATTTTTAATTTCGTAGGCAGGCTTACCCTTTTTTTGTAATTCTTGTGCAAAATATTTTGTAGCAACAATTAAATGAGCTGTTTTATAAATCGCATAGCCCATTGCTGTTCCATCTTCTTCCATGGAATTGATGGCTTTTAAATCATTTAATTGATTGATGAGTATTTCATGATCTAGGGTCAGAGGAGATAAGATTTTAGGAACTCTAGCAAAAGCAACAAGTCCAATTAAATCTGAAGGACGATGTAAAATAAACTGACCAGCCATTTCTTTAAGTAGATCAATTTTAGTAAAAGACCTTCCTCTTTCGAAAAAACTGTTTGAAGAAATTTTTTCGTTCATAGAACTAGATTGATCGACGATCAAATAAATCGCAATTCCTTCTGTAGGAATTGGTAAAGAGGGTTGTGCAAATGGATCGTTTTTAATAAATAAAAAATGAGGATCTATAAAAGCTATGCACCAAAAAAATAAGGTTAATTGATAAAGTCTGTAGGGTAAATGAGAAAAGTGGCGTCGTTTAGAATAACGATCGATTGATTCTAAATCAGAAAATGCTAAAGAAGGAAGATAAGGAGTTTGCCATTTTTGCTGAAGCCAATATGCCATAAATAGGAAAATTCCTAAAATAACTAAAGCTAGATAGTCAATCGTCAATGGCAAAGATTCCTCCTTATTTTAAATTGTTTTTTTTATATCTGTTCTTTTTTCTCGAGTCTATTTGTTTTTTATATAAAGTATAAGAATAAGGGCCATTCTTACAGTTTCTTTGCTTGAAATTCCAATTATAGTCAGACATACTATTTTTTATCACAGAAAGTAGCGTGGAAAGAATTAAAGACAATTTCTGTGAGTTTATATTTTAAAACTTTCTTTTCTGGTTTTTCATGATTCATCCTTCGGTAGTAGCAGCTTTTGATTTTGACAAAACATTGACAAATCGTGATTCATTGCTTCCTTTTCTTTATGAACAGACAGGTTTTTTTCAAGCTTCATGGAAAATGATTCAATTAGCTCCCGTTTTCTTAAAATTTTTTTTTGGCAAACTTTCTAGACAAGAAATAAAAGAAAAAATTTTAACACAGTTTTTCAAAGGTATACCCATTCGACAGCTTAAGGCTATTTGTAAACGTTATGCAGACAAAAAATTAGATGTTTATTTAAACGCTCAAGCTATTGAAAGGCTAAGATGGCATCAAAGGCAAGGCCATCGTTGCATTCTTGTGAGCGCATCTATTGATCTTTATTTACGTCCTTGGGCAGAAAGATATGGGTTTGAAGAAATTCTTGCTTCGACATTAGAAGTAGATTCTAAAGGGAATGTGACAGGAAAATTAAAAGGAAAAAATTGTTGGGGAGTTGAAAAAACTAAACGTCTTACGAATTACCTTGGCCCTAAAGAAACTTATCAACTTTATGCTTATGGGGATAGCCTAGGCGATCAGGAACTTTTAGCATTAGCCGATTACCCTTTTTATAGAAGCTTTAAAACTAAAATTTTTTAATCTATTTTATCTGCAACCTGTATGATGTTTGTTTAAGTGCGTTGAGATCAAACAGAAGGTTTGGTCAATTGTTTGACAAAATAGCATTAATTTTCTCCACCCAATTGTTGTAAAAGTTTAGCATTGTTGTAAAAGTTTGGCGATAAGAGCTGTCCATCCTGTTTGGTGACTTGCTCCATGCCCTTCTCCTGTATCCCCATGGAAAAATTCAAAAAAGAGAAAAAGATTCTGCCAATCCTCTTCGTGATTAAAAGGGCTATTTTTTGGGTAGATAGGACGCGTTCCATCAGCACGTTTTAAAAATAAAGAGATAAGACGATTAGAAAGTTGTTTAGAAATTTCTCCTAGGTTCATGAGATTTCCCGATCCAGTCGGAAATTCGACTTTAAGTGAATCTCCATAGTAGTGATAGAATTTTTGTAATGATTCAATTAAAAGATAATTAATAGGAAACCAGATGGGGCCTCTCCAGTTGGAATTACCTCCGGCAATAAGGCGAAATTCTGCCTCTCCTGGATGATAACTAATAAAGTGTTCTTGATTCCAAATTTTTAATGAGTAGGGATGCTTTTCATGATATTTAGAAAGGGAGCGAATCCCATATTCCGATAAAAACTCATTTTCATCAAATAAATAGCCCAAAGTTTGAACAAGACGTTCTTTATCTAAAATAGATAAAAGATGTCTCGCTCCTGTACTCGTTTCTTCTACTGAAGCTAGTGTACTTGTATAGTCCGGCCTTTCTTTCAAGAACCATTCTAACCTCTGTTTGTAAATGGGTAAAGCATCAAGAATTCGACGGTCAATTGTTTCAACAGCTAAAATGGGTAATAAACCAACTAATGATCGAATACGCAAAGGAATGACATCATTACTTGTGTGAAGAGCATCATAGAAAAAACCATCTTCATTACACCATAGCGAATATCCCTTTTGCTCAGGTTTAATCATGGCACTGGCGATACGTAAGAAGTGTTCAAAAAATTTTGTGGCAGAATCTTGATAAACGGGATTTGTTCTGGCCAGCTCGATAGAAATTTTCATCATTAAAATGCAGTAAAAACTCATCCAAGCTGTTCCATCCGCTTGATCAATGCGAGCATCATTAAGAGGGGAGCTTCTGTCAAAAATACTGATGTTATCTAAACCTAGAAAGCCTCCTTGAAAAACATTATTTCCTTTTTCATCTTTTTGATTAACCCACCAGGTAAAATTAAGCAAAAGTTTATGAAAAATGGCTTCTAGAAAATTTCGATCAGGTTTTCCTGTTTGTTTCCCGTCAATTTTATAAATCCTCCAGGCTGCCCAAGCGAGAACGGGAGGATTGACATCGCTAAAGTTCCATTCGTAAGCAGGAAGTTGACCATTCGGATGCATATACCATTCTCTTGTCATAAGAATAAGCTGACGTTTGGCAAAGTCTGGATCAATCAATACCAGTGAGATACAATGAAATCCAAGATCCCAACTAGCATACCATGGATATTCCCATTTGTCGGGCATTGAAATAACATCAAAGTTGACAAGATGAATCCAACCTTGATTACGGTCATTTTGACGCTCCAGAGGAATTTGCTTATCTCCTCTTAACCATTGTTCAATATCATAATAATAGAGTTGCTTGGACCATAAAAGTCCCGCAAAGGCCTGTCTTTGTAAATTTTTTGCATCCTTATCTAAGGCTTGATTTTGAACTTGTTCATAAAAAAGATCCGCTTCATGTTTTCTTAATGAAAAGATCTCATTAAATCCCTCAAATGGGTGTTTAAGGAAATTTTTACATAAACGGAGGTGAAAAATTTCTGTGTGTTTGGCAGGGAGGATCGATTTATATAATGCAGCGCCTTTGGAACCTTTTTTAGCAGGATTTACTGCTGTTTTGTCTTGATGGACTAAATAACGGTCAAAAGCATCTTTCACATAAGGTGTTGGGTTAGGTTTTCCCATTAAACGTTCAAAGTTTGTATCATTTTCTGTGAAAATCCAATCGGGATTGTCTTGAGCATAAAGATAATAGGTGCGTAAAGCAGGATGTTCGATTTTAATAAACGAACGATTGCCTTCTTGTTCTTGAAATAAAAAAGGCTTCGTTGGTACATCTTCCATGGGACCTTCAGGGTATCCCCAATCCCACGTATTTCGAAACCAAACAGTCGGTAATAAGTAAAGAGGAGCAGCTTCAGACGCTTGATTAGTAATCGATAGACGAATAAGAATATCTTCATGCCCAGCTTTTGCATATTCTATCTGGACATCGAAATAGCATTTATCTTGAAAGATGCCTGTATCGATTAGTTCATATTCGGGATCACGAGAAGAGCGTCTTTGATTTTCTTGAATAAGCTGTTCGTACGGGTAAGCTTGATGTGGATATTTATAGAGCATTTTCATATAACTATGAGTCGGAGTATTATCTAGGTAAAAATAATACTCTTTGACATCTTCACCATGATTGCCTTCTTGAGGATTTAAGCCAAAAAAACGTTCTTTAATAATCGGATCTTTTCCATTCCACAAAGCAATTGCAAAACAAACGTATTGATGCCGATCCGAAATTCCTCCAATTCCATCTTCATTCCAACGGTAGGCTCGCATTCTAGCATGATCATGAGGAAAATAATTCCATGCATTTCCGGTTTCACTATAATCTTCACGCACAGTTCCCCAAGCACGATCACTTAAGTAAGGCCCCCATTTTTTCCAATTCGAATGACGTTGATGATGCTCTAGTAAACGTTGGTGTTCTGGAGATGAAGTCATAAATATCTGAAGCAAAAGCTTAATTTAAATTTAAATTTTTTTGAGTACATATTTGTCTTACTTGACTCATAACATTTATTGGAATTTATCAAATCAACATTGCGTAAATTATTTATTAAAAATTAACTTGTTTTTATTTTTTTGACCAAATTTCTTCAAATTATTTTTTGAAATTCATAAAATTTTTAGAACTTTTTTAAGAATCAATTTTTTAAAAAGGAAAATTTAAGCATTTTTAGTTTCAACTAACAACCGGCCAATCAATTAATTAGGTCTTAGAAAATATCGCTGCCATTTTTCTTTTAGTAGGAGGGAGTTGAGATTATGAATATCACGCTAACAGACATATTTGAAAGCACAGATAAAATTGAAATTAGGCGGCCGTAGGTACAAATGAAAAGTATATCCTGTCTCAGTTTCTAATAGAAAATTTATTATTGGCATTGGCGGGAGGCTCTGCTTGCTATATTTGTGGGGTTTCTTATTTTATCAATCAATTTTTACGTTTATTTAGTCATAAAATTTAATTTGTGATTAGTGTTATTTTTTTGAATCAGCCTTAAGCTTGAAATTCATGAATTTTCTACTCTAAAAATTCGGTACTGAATTAATATCGTCTGCAACAAAAAGCGCTCAATAGCATTCACTATCGGTAGAAATTGTTAAGGGAGAAATATGAAAGGAATTGTTCTAGCCGGAGGAAGTGGCACAAGACTTCATCCATTAACATTGGGAGTGACTAAACAGCTACTGCCAGTTTACAACAAACCGATGATTTATTATCCCCTTTCAGTTTTATTATTAGCCGAAATAAAAGATATCTTGATCATTTCCACTCCAGAAGATATGCCTGTTTTTAAACGACTACTTGGGGATGGATCTCACTTAGGTGTTCGTTTTACCTATGAGATGCAGCCAAAACCAAACGGTCTCGCCGAAGCTTTTATTATTGGTAAAGATTTTATTGGAAAGGATTCTGTTTGTCTGGTGCTGGGAGATAATATTTTTTATGGAAGCCATTTGAGCAATCTTTTAAAAAGTGCCAAGGAGAAAAAAGAGGGAGCTACTTTATTTGGTTATGAGGTAAAAGATCCTGAAAGATATGGTGTCGTTGAATTTGATGGGCAGGGTAAAATTTTGTCGATCGAAGAAAAGCCTAAAATTCCGAAATCTTCTATTGCTGTGACAGGTCTTTATTTTTATGATAATCAAGTCGTAGACATAGCTCATGGCTTAAAACCCTCTGCACGAGGAGAATTAGAAATCACAGATGTCAACCAAGAGTATTTAAATAGAGATCAAGCATGTGTTCATGTGATGGGAAGAGGATACACTTGGTTAGATGCAGGGACTTATGAAAGCCTTATGCAAGCAAGTCAGTTTGTTCAGGTGATTGAGCAAAGACAAGGACACTGCATTGCTTCTTTAGAAGAAATTGCTTACAATCAAAAATTTATTTCTCAAGCCCAGTTAAAATTGTTGGGTGAAAAACTCGGGAAAAGCTTGTACGGACGTTATTTAATGGAAATTGCAGAAAAAGGACCTTACTATGGAAATCATTGATTTGCAACTTAAAGGGTTAAAATTGGTGAAGCCTAACGTATTTAAAGATAATAGAGGTTTTTTTCTAGAAAGTTTTCAGCAACCCCTCTATCAAAAAATGGGGATTCAAGAGACTTTTTTACAAGATAATCATTCTTTTTCTCAAAAAGGGTGTATTCGTGGAATGCATTTCCAATCTTTTCCAGGTCAGGCAAAACTTGTGAGAGTGGCTGTGGGAAAAATTTATGATGTGGCTGTTGATATTCGTCCTGAATCTCCTACATTTGGACAGTGGGAAGGGATTGTTTTAGATGATAAAAATCACCATCAACTTTTTATTCCAGTGGGATTTGCGCATGGATTTTGCGTTTTGAGTCAAGAAGCCCATGTAATGTATAAAGTGAGCACTCCCTATGATCCTCTCTATGAAAAAGGTTTTCGTTGGAATGATTCACAAGTAAATATTCAATGGCCTATAGAGCAACCAATAGTTTCTGAAAGAGATAAACAATCTCCTTCCTTTCGTGAAAGCATGCTTCAATTAACTGAGATTAGAAAATGAAAAAGATTTGGGTATGTGGCGCATCGGGTATGCTTGGTTCCCATTTTAAACGTTTATTAAACAAACGGCAACTGTCTTTTGTTGCCAATGATGATAAAAAAATTGATATTACCAATTTAGAAGCCGTTTTAGATTTTGTAAGAACAGAACAAATCACTCATATCATCAATTGTGCGGCTTACACACAAGTTGATAAAGCTGAAACAGAACTCAAACAAGCGTATCTCGTCAATGCCTGTGGACCACACCATCTTGGAATTGCAGCTCGGCACCAGAATGCACATGTCATTCATTTCTCGACTGATTATGTGTTTGATGGAAAGGAAAACTTACCTTATACCGAAAAACATGCTTGCGCTCCCATTGGAGCTTATGGAATGAGTAAATTAGCTGGAGAAATCAAACTCTTAGATGAATTTGATCGCTCTTGTGTCATTCGCACATCTTGGTTATTTGGCTTACCAGGCAAAAATTTTGTTGAAACGATGTTAAGATTGATGAATGAAAAAGCACAGATCAAGATTGTTTGCGATCAGATGGGAAGACCGACTTATGCGCAAGATTTAGCTGAAGTTGCTTTACAATTTTTGGATAAGTCGGGAATTTATCATTTTGCTAACTCTTCTGAAACTAACTGGTATGAGTTTGCTAAAGAGATTTATAGACAAGGAAAGGACTTTCAATTGATTCAAAGAGATTGTCAAATAGAACCTATTATGACTCATGAATATCCGACACAGGCCAAACGACCTGCTTATTCTACTTTAAATACTCAAAAAATAGAGTCTGTGCTTAGATGGAAACCACGTCCCTGGCAAGAGGCATTAAAAGATTATTTGACGATATATAAAAATTTCCAAGATAGGCAACAGGTGAGCTAATTATGCAACCAAGAAAAGTTCAAAATATTCTCGTGACTGGAGGGGCAGGTTTTATTGGATCAGCTTTTATTCGTTATTTACTTGCCCCTGAAACTGGATTTAAAGGAACTTGTATCAATTTTGATGCTTTAACATATGCGGGAAATCTAGAAAATTTAGCTTCCCTTTCAAGCGATCCTCGTTATATTTTCGAACAAGGCAATATCTGCAATGAAGCATTTATTGAACATGTCTGTCAAGAGCATGCAATTGATACAATTATTCACTTTGCGGCAGAAAGTCATGTAGATCGTAGTATTTTAGGGCCAAAAGTGTTTATTGAAACAAATATTTTAGGTACTTTTTCTTTATTAGAAGTGGTGAGAAAAAATCCTCACATTCATTTTCACCACGTTTCAACAGATGAAGTATATGGAACACTAGGGGCAGAAGGCTATTTTACAGAAGAAACAGCTTATCGACCTAACTCTCCTTACTCGGCTTCGAAGGCTTCATCTGACCACCTTGTTCGCGCTTATCATCATACCTATCATTTATCCACTTGCATATCTAATTGTAGTAACAATTATGGACCTTATCATTTCCCTGAAAAATTGATTCCAGTCATAATTCTGAACTGTTTGGATCGTAAACCCTTACCTGTCTATGGGCAGGGAGTTAATGTGCGTGATTGGTTGTATGTAGAAGACCACGCTAAGGCTCTTTACTTATTGCTTCAAAAAGGAAGAAGTGGGGAAACTTACAATATTGGTGGAGAAGCAGAATGGCGAAATATTGATTTGATACATGAAATCATCAGACAAATTGCAATTACTCAGCAAATAGAAGTTTCTGAACTTGAAAAGCTCATCACTTATGTTAAAGATCGGCCTGGCCATGATTTGCGTTATGCTATTGATTGTTCTAAAATCAAAAATGAGTTTGGCTGGTCTCCTTCCCACCGTTTTGAAGAAGGTCTCCATAAGACTATTCAATGGTACATACAAAATGAACAATGGGTAAAAAATATCCAAACGGGTAGTTATCGGAGATGGATAGAGCTTAATTATGCCGATCGTTAAATGAAGAGACTTTTTTTCGAAAGAGATCCCATTAATCCATGGCGACTTGCTGAGTTTTATTTGTGGTATTTTTTTTGCATAACCAAATTAAAGGAATGCAGGCCAAAAACACCCATCCTGTTAGCCAAAAGATATCATTAACAGCTAATAAATACGATTGAGCGGACAATAAATCTTCCAGAATAAGATTGGATTCAGATTGACTTAAGCTAAGTGATTGTTTTAAATTTTCGTAAAATTCCCATGTTAAAGGATCATAAATTGTCGTTGTTTCTGTTAAACGGCTATGGTGAAAAATTTCTCTACGATCCCATAAAGTAACATACAAGGCCGTTCCGAATCCTCCTCCAGCAATTAATCGAATAAAATTAAAAATTCCTGAGGCGCCCGCTAATTCGTGATTAGGAATGGGAGACAATGAAATTGTTACAAGAGGGATAAAAAAGAAGCTGAGACCGATTCCTTGAAAAAAGCGAGGGAGCATCAATTTAAATAAACTGACAGAAGGGGTCAATTCACTAAACCAAAAGAATGTTAGTCCAAAACTGATAAAACTAAATGTTGTCATGATTCTTGGATCAAATCGACTAACACTTTTTCCGATTGTAGAAGATAAAAATAGAGGAATTATTCCAATTGGCATAACAGCAACTCCTGCCCAAAAAGCCGTGTAACCCATTTCTGTTTCTAACCAAAGGGGAAGTAAGACAGCGCTTCCAAAAAACATGAGAAATCCTATCGCTCCCAAAATTGTTCCAATTGTAAAGTTACGATGTCTAAAATAAGAAAAATTCATAACTGGATGTTTCGCATAATAGTTCCATGGAATAAAAATTGTAAAAGCGATTACGCAAGTCACGATAAGGACACGAATAGTCAAAGAGTTTAACCAGTCTAATTCTTGTCCTTTATCTAAAAAAACTTGCAATGAGCTAATGCCAATGGTCAAAAGTAAAAGACCAGTCAGGTCAAGAGGAACTTTAGATTTTCCTTCGTGAGGAGGATCTTGAATTAAAAGACCTGTCATCCAAGCCGATAAAAAACCAATGGGAATGTTAATATAAAAAATCCAGGGCCAACCATAATTATCTGTAATATATCCTCCTACAATTGGTCCTAAAATAGGGGCTACAATAACGATCATCGACCAAAAGCCAAGTGCGACCCCTTTTTTTTCTTCCGGATAATTTGTTAACAATAAAGCTTGTGATAAAGGAATTAAAGCTCCTGCAGATGCTCCCTGTAATGTTCGAAAAAGAATAAGTACATTCAAATCCCAAGCCAAACCACAAAGCCATGAAGTGATTGAAAAAAGGCTAGTGGACCAAATGAATAAACGAACCCGTCCAAAACGAGCTGCTAACCAACCTGTGATAGCTAAAACGATTCCGTTGCTAATGGCAAATGAAGTAATTACCCATGTTCCTTGGTTAGGGCTAACTGCTAAATCACCGGCAATGTGAGAAATCGATACGTTAGCAATTGAACTGTCTAAAACCTGAATAAATGTTCCAAGACCTAATGCAAGTGTTAAAATAATTAATGCCGCTGGGCTTAAAGTTTTAACTGGCATATCAAGATTTGTGGTTTAAATTAGCTTGAATAATACTATCAATAAGTTCTTGAGCAGGCTGCATAGGAATTTCGTAAACAGAAGTTGTGAGTATGGGGTTGTAAACAGGATTGGAGGCTAATCGATCGCCTAGTTGATTTTTCGTGTCGACAACAACATAGGTGGATAGACCTAAAAACAGGGGGAATTGTTTAAGTTCGTTAGAATCAAGAGAAATTCTAACTGGAACTCGTTGAACAATTTTGATCCAGTTTCCAGTAGCATTTTGAGGAGGTATTAAAGAAAAAACACTTCCAGTTCCAGCTAATACTCCTAATACTTTACCATGATAAAGCACGGAAGAACCATACATGTCACTTTTAACAGTGACGGGTTGTCCTATTCGAATATCACGCAATTCTGTTTCTTTGAAATTGGCATCTATCCAAATTTGATCGAGAGGAATAATACTCAATAGAAAGCGTGTTGTTGAGACCCATTCTCCTACTTGTATTTTTCTTTGAGAAATAAAACCTGAGACGGGAGCTAAAATTTTGCATCGCTTTAAATTGACATAGGCTTGCTTCAGTGCAATTTCTTTATTCTGAATATTGGGATGGTTTTCCAATGATGTTGAGCCTATAGCAGCAATGGCGCTATTTAATTCATGTTTTGATAAGTTCGTTGCAGCTTGTGCAACAGTTAAATTAGCTTGTGCATGATTGAGATCTTCAATCGAAATAGCTTCAGTATTTCTTAAGGAATTACGACTTTCAAAATCTTCTTGGGCTCGTTTTAAATCGGCTTGTTTTAATTCAAGAGCGGCTTTTTTTTGTTGGACAGTTTCATAAAGTTGTTGAACTTCCCTGACAGCTAAAGCTAGCTCAACTTGGGCTTGTTCAAAAGCTAATTGATAGAGTGTTGGATCAAGTTCTATCAGTAGCTGGCCTTGTTTTACAAAATCTGTATTATCTGCATAAATAGCTGTAATGGTTCCTTGTTCAGGAGACATCAAATTAACAATGTTACCATTGACATAAGCATCATCTGTCGATTCATGAAAACGGATGAACAAATACCAATAAATAGTTGTTAGAATAGTTAATAATAAAAAAACAAAAAAAATCTTTAATAAAACTTTATTCCTTTTTTTCTTATTGAGAAGATCTAGATTAGGAGAAGAAAAATCTTGATTAGTAGTTGTAGGTTCTTTTTCAGTCATATTTTTATTATCTTATATCTTCTTAAGAAAGGGGTAAAATTTCTAAATAAATTTGTAGCTGACTAATGTTCAAATTAGGATGTTTAGGATTTTGAGAGCTAATTGGTTCAATACACACAAATGATGCGTCTTTAGGATGATAAAGTTGCCAACAATTTTCTTCACAAACAGATTGATAACGTGTTTTTAAAGAATAAATATCTGTTTCTAATAAAATTTCTCCCATTAAAGGGTCTGGGAAAGGCCTAAAAGTAAAATCTGCTTCTTCTTTTAAATCAAAAACTAATTGTTGTTTCAAATCAAATGACCAAGATGAGGGAATCGATTGAAGACAATCTTCTATTCTCACTTTATCTTGCACAAAACTAGTTATTTTCCCTCGATGGTTGGGAAGAGAGTAGTAATAGTGAATACCTACGAGGGAATTTGTATCACTAATAATAGAAAGTTGTAGAGAAAGTCCAGTCGGCGTTAAATCAGCTTGTAATTCAAACTCAAAATTCTGTCCTTCTAATGTGGAAAGAAGAACCCCATTCCAGAGATCTTTTCCTGTTAGCAGGCCATTTAATTGAGTTTGAGTAAATGTCGTTTGCCAAGGAGCATAACGAGCAATACCATGTGAAAATGGGTCTTGAGTCCCTTTTGCTTTGACTCTACCAATGTGGGGAAAAAGTGTTTCATCTGCAATTTTAGGAAGGCTTTCTGCTCGTCGGCGATGAAAGTGTGGACCAATTAATGCTCCTAAACCAGCAAACCGCTCTTCAAAAAGATTCCAAGTCGATTGTTCAATGACTTCAATATTTCCTCTTTTGAAGCTGATGAGATTTAATCCATGGTCAGGAGTAAAAGTAGCCTCTAGTTTTTCTCCGTCTTCAGTTCGATTTTCTAGTTTAATTATATTCATGAAGCAATCAACTATCGGTTAGATTCTTTTAAATGTGCATCATGAATAAGAAAACTTTTTTAACAAAGTAAAAATTTAATTTTTATATAAAATTACTCGGCGGTCAAGCCAAAGTAAGTAAAAGATAAGGACCCACAAAATGAGGGAGTAAAAAATTTTTTTGAAAGGAAAATTTTTTTCCAAAGTAGAGAAATTAGGAGTTGAAGAATCAAACCAAACTTGTAAATTAGCATTTGCTAGTCTATCAATAGCTTCTTTTGCTGCGAATGGATTGAGATAATGTTGTTGAAAAGAAGTGTAACCTGAAATTCTTTCTCCTTTGTAGGTAAATTGATAAAATCCTTTGGGAACAAATGTTTCATCATTAACTTTTTTTATTGACCATTTAATTTCGTTTGCTGGACGAGAGCAGTTCAAGCGCTGATAATGATAGAAATCTAAAATAGCATTAATTGTGTAAAAAAACGTAACGATAATGATAAGACTAAAAAATGCAATCCAAATAGGGTTACGGTGTAAAATCATTTGGGAATCAATCGGTAAAATTCTTCGGGAATCGGGGATTCGATACGAATGATTTTTCTACTGATGGGATGTTTAAAAGCTAATAAATGAGCATGTAGACAGAGTCTTTTTAAAGGGTTGGTATGAGCTCCATATTTTTTATCACCAACAACTGGATGTCCAGCAGATTGGCAATGAACGCGGATTTGATTTTTTCGTCCTGTTTCTAAAGTAAGTTCAACTAAAGAATATTTTTTTAATGTTTTCAAAGTTCGATAGTGGGTAATGGCTAGACGACCATAGGTTTCATCTTCGGTTTCATGAACGAAATATTGGCTATCTTCATAAAGATAGCTTTTCCAAGTTCCCGAAGGGGAAAGTAATTGACCTTCTACAATAGCTGTATAAGAGCGGCTAATATCATGAACTTCAAATAAATCTTTCAACCCATTACAAGTCTTTTCGTTGAAAGCAAAAACCATGACACCTGAAGTATCTTGATCTAAACGATGAACAACAAAGACTTTTCTAGGTTTATAATGAGCTTTTAACAAAGCGTGAGTAGTTTCACCCTTTTCGAAAGCTGTTGCTACACTTAAGAGTCCTGACGGTTTATAAATGATGGCCAAATCAGCATCTTCGTAGAGAATTTGAATGCCACTCCCGACGATCTTTTTTCTTTGGTTTAGACTTATGACTTGTCCTTCTAAAACTTCAAAATGATTATTTTTTACAACAATTCCATCCACTTCAATTCGACCTTCCTTGATCCAAGAACGAAGAGTGTTTTTAGAACTTTGAGGGGAAAGAAGTGCTAAAGCTTCAAAAATCGGGAGATTGGTCTGACAAGTTAATTTCATAAATTCTTTAAATTTTTAGGTTGGTAAGAGCATCATTTTGCTAGGAATGAAACTTTTTTCCAAGATAATTGTATTTTAAGTTTCGACTATTTTATTTGCTTTATCGTTTCTATTTAGAGAAAACAGATGAAATAAACCCATGAATTAAAAAAATATTTTAATATATTGGATGCAAATAAAATAAGCTTGATTCCGGTATTGTTTTGCAGCAACAGGAGAACGTTGACTAATAACAATCGACTAAAAGAAGAATAGCTTTAATTCTGAGTGCAGGAGGAATGAATTGCGATCTAAAAAATGATTTAGCTTGGGATTAATTCAATAAAAATGGCGAAAAGAAAGCTAAAGGGTTAACTAAGACATCTCTCGATGTTTCTGTGGCATTATTAACTCCTTATAAAGGCAGTTATTATATTTGGCCAATAAATTTTAATCTGTCAACTCTGGAATAAATTAAGTAATCTTTGACGAATTAAGTTGCATTTCCTATAATTAGATCCTCCAAATGAAAAGTTATTAACCCTTAGAGGAAAAATGGCAAAACAAGAAGTAGCAGCAAAGAAAGTAAAGCGGCCAACAGCGCTTAAGCGCGATTTGCAAAACAAGAAAAAACGTCTTAACAACAAAATTTACAAATCACGTGTTCGAACAGCTGTACGTTCTTTTCAAGAGTCTTTAGTAAAAGGTGATGAAACTTTATCTAAAGCTAAACTAGATGAAGTATATAGTATCTTAGACAAATGCGCGAAAAAAGGTGTTTTTAAGTTAAATAAAGTTAGCCGCACAAAATCTCGTTTAGCCGCGCGTGCTGCCGCTAAAGCGTAAGTTGCTGATTACTGATAACCGAAAACTTTAGACCTTAAAATATAAAATCTCTTGTATAACTTAATTTGGATAAAGTTGATGTTAAACAAGAGATTTTGTGTATTTATAGATTTTAAATTTATCTACAAAACAAGCTTGTGATGATGATTCGTTTATATACATGTATTTTTGTATTTCTTTTAAATATTTTAGGGTCTGAGGAGCTTAAACCAGATTTAACAATCATGGTTCCCATGAGAGATGGAGTGTCTCTTCCCACAGATCTTTATTTGCCAACCCCAGAAGCTAGAAATCTTCCTTGCATTTTGATTAGAAGCCCTGCTGGTCGCGATTCGACATGGAAAAGTTTCGCCTCAATGGCAAAAGCAGGATATGTGATTGCAATTCAAGATACGCGTAGTGTATTAGACGTTGAAGGAAAAACATTTCCTTTTTTGTCAGATGGATGGGGAAAATTGCAAGATGGATATGATGCGGTAGAATGGCTGGCTAAAAGTCCCTATACGAATGGAAAAATTGGAACATGGGGTTCTTCAGCTGTAGGAATCACGCAACTACTCCTGGCTCCCACTCAACCTCCGCATTTGGTTTGCCAATACATTATTGTAGCTGCAGCGAGTTTATATCATCATGGACTTTTTCCTGGAGGACTTTTGCTCAAGCATCAAGCTGAAAGTTGGCTTGGTTATTACGCCCGTGACACTGGTGTTCTTAATTACGTTTCTCAACGGCCTTTCTATAACGAGTTCTGGAAACAATTGAATACCTCTGAAATGGCCCATCGAGTGAAAATCCCCGGAATGTTAGTCGCAGGGTGGTATGATACTTTCTTACAAGGAACTTTAGATGCATTTGAAGCAAGACAACGAGAAGGCGAAGAAGGGGCTAAAGGAAAACAAAAATTAATTATTGGCCCTTGGACACACTTTTGGCCTTTATCTAATCATTTCGGTGATTTTAAAATCCCTGTTGCAGGGGAAAATCCTCCTATGGATATTTCTCCAAAACGTTGGTTTGATCACTATTTAAAGGGAGAAGTAAATGAAGTTGAATCTCTACCGCCCGTCCTTTATTATGTGATGGGGCCATTTGATGGATCAACTTCAAGCGGAAATATTTGGCGTACATCTGAGGTATGGCCTGTACCCACTGTGGCTACAGCTTTTTATTTAACTTCTCAACACACACTTCAACAGACCCCTCCCTCTCTAGGCCTTTTAGCTTATACGTATGACCCAACTAATCCTATTCCCACTAGAGGCGGGCGTAATTTATTTTTAGAATCAGGTCCTGTAGATCAACAAAATATTGAAAAAAGAAAGGATATCCTTGTATTTACAACAAATCCTCTGAAGGAAGATCTAGAAATAACGGGAAAGTTATCGGCAAAATTGTTTGTTTCCTCAGATCAACAAGACTCAGACATTGTTGTTCATCTTACAGACGTTTATCCGGATGGTAAAAGTGTTTTGATTTCAGAAGGGGGTATACGTTTAGGAGTATTTTGTTATCAAAATGATTCAAAAATTGACTTGAAGCCAGACCAACCAGTTGAAGTAGATCTTGACTTATGGTCCACAAGTTTAGTTTTTGCGAAAGGACATTCAATTCGGATTTCTATTAGTAGTTCTAACTATCCTCGCTACGAAAAAAATCTTAATGTGGGATTAATTGGCAGCCAGAGAGGGGAATTTAAATCTGCACACAATACCATTTATATGGGAGAAAAATACCCTTCACAACTTATTTTGCCTGTTGTACGTAAAGGAGAAACTTGGTTGACAAGAGAGCAACCATCTGTCAAGCCTATGGAAAACTCCTTATGAAAGTCGTAATTTTAGCAGCAGGAAAAGGAAGTCGATTAGATCATTCGGAAGGACATGATCCTAAAGCTTTAACTCGTTTAATCAATCGCCAAACAATTTTAGAGTATCAATTAAATGCTTTAAAAACCTGTATTTCATTAGATCAAGTTTTCATTGTCGTTGGTTATCAGAAAGAAAAGATCATGGATATTTTTCCTGAACTTCTGTATGTTTATAATCCTGACTTCGAGCAAGAAAACACAGCTAAGAGTCTTGCAAGAGCCCTTAAAAAAATTGATGAAGACGTTTTATGGATAAATGGAGATGTTATTTTTTATCCTTCTATCCTAAAAACACTTCTGGAGTTTGATCAAACAGCCATGATTGTGAATCGTACGAAAGTAGCGGAGGAAGAAGTTAAGTATCGGACTCATAAAAACGGCCAGATTATAGAAATTTCTAAAACAGTTGAATTTCCTGAAGGGGAAGCTCTTGGCATTAATTTTTACAAAAAAAGAGACTTAAATTTGTTAAAAGAGTCTCTAAATATTTGTGAAAATCAAGATTATTTTGAAAAGGCTATTGAGAAATGTATAAAGAAAGGACAAGTTGTTCAACCCGTCTTAATTGAAATCGATCAATGTGCAGAAATAGATTTTCCCGAAGATCTAGTTAAGGTTAATCAACTTTTGCAAGCTTGGCAAAATTTTTAAAATCTTCGTTTTTATTTAAGGATTAAATCGTGTCTCGCTTTCGTCGTCAAAAACGAATTGATTTTAATCATTATGATATTCCGACTAAAGCTAATCGAATTTTGAATTGTATTTTGATAGCGATGATTTTGATTATCATTAGAGTTTGGAATTTAGCTGTCATTCAATATGATCAAAAGTTGGAAGAGTCTCAAAAGCCGCAACGGAAAGTTGTCATTGAACCTGCGACGCGAGCAACTATACGAGATCGATTCAACCTTCCTCTTGCTCTTAACCGCCCACAATATCAAGCCACTATTCTTTATTCTCAATTAAAAGATATTCCATCTTTTGAATGGCAAAAAAATGAACAAGGAAAAAGAGTCAAGATTTTCAAAAGAAAAATATATATTCGTGATTTAGCTCAATTACTAGCTTCTGAATTAAATTTAGATGCTGAACGCATTGAAGATTTGATTCACTCTAAAGCTTCTTATTATGCACAAGTTCCTTTTGTCATCAAAGAGCAAATAAGCGAATCGGAATTTTATCGCCTTAAAATGTTAGAAAAGGATTGGCCTGGGATACATACTCGTTTGTTATCTAAGCGATACTATCCTAAAGGAAGAGTAGGGGCTGATATTATTGGATATATGGGAGCGATTAATAAACAAGAATATGAAAAAATTTTTCACGAAATTAAAGGATTACAAACTTTTATTCGTGAACGTGAAGAAGGGATAGAAACCGAGTTACCCTTAGGTATTTCAAGCTCTTTTCATGCTCGAAAAAGACTTAAAGATTTAGAAGAAAAAGCCTATACGATTCATGATTATATTGGTAAAACTGGAATAGAAGGTATTTATGAAGAGGATCTTAGAGGTTTTTATGGCAAACGGAACTACTATTCTGATTCAAGAGGGAATTTTTTGTGGGAACTCCCAGGTTCAAGAACCCCTTTGTCGGGTCACAGAATACTTTTAACGATTTCTGCTGAATTGCAAGAGTATGCCGAACAATTACTTGCACAAAATGAAGAATTAAGGTTAGTACGTAAGTCAGCTTTAGGACCTGTAAAAAAAACAGTAGTTGCACAAAAAGAGCCTTGGATAAAGGGAGGAGCTATTGTGGCAATGCAACCTTATTCTGGGGATATTATCGCATTGGCTTCTTACCCTCGTTTTGATCCTAATGATTTTATTTCATTTGGAAAAGGAGATGATTTTAAGCAAAAAAAAGAAAATATTAATCGTTGGTTTGAAAATGACGTATATTTAGCTGATCTTTGGAATCAAACTTCACCTTTGCAAAGAGAGCGTTATGATCAATTGACGCAAACATTTTATGATGAAAAAAAAATATTAACTTGGCAAACGTACCTAGATTTTATTCTTCCAGCAAAGAGTCTGTTAAGATCTAAAATGGACCATATGCAAACCATTGGTCAAGCGATTCAACTCCAAAGATCAGTCGAAGCTTTGCGTGCTCTTTATCCTGACTGGAATCTTTATACTTTATTTAACTGTCTTTATGCAGATGGAAATCATGAAGCTTTTAAGCCTATTTTAAAGTTATCTGAAAAGCAAAAATTGTTAATTGATTTTCAAAAACATCAGGATGAAGCTGCGCTCATTAAAAAAGATTTAGATCCCTATTTAGAAGATCTTTCACAAAATTATGATAAAGTTTTGTTTATAGATTTATGTCGGCTTGCTTTAGATGAAACTCGTTTTTCAGAAGATCTTTTAAAGGAAGTTAAAGATCAATCGCTAGCCAATTTTCGAGATTGGACGGGAAGCTTTGTCAAAATTCAGTCAGTTGTCAAAGAAATGACAAAACAATTATTCCATGATATCGATTTTAAAGATTGGCGTATCCACGAAGAAAAATCTTTTTTAAAACAGAAGCGGCTAGAGGAGAAGTCGGCAAAAATTTATCCAAGACCTTATTTAGATTATTTAGATCAAGAAGAAAATAAACTTTTTCAGAATTTTTGGTTAACCTATCAGTGGGATTTAATCGAAGCTTTTTTAAATGGAAAACAATTTTTAACAGAAAATACGCATTTAATGATTTATCTTGACCATTTCCGAAAATGGCATCAAGAGTTAATCCAAGGGGCTCATCAAGCTGTTGAATGGAAAAAAGAATTCGATCATTTGCAAAAATTGCCTAACTTAACATCGGATAATTTTGTTAGTTATTTACAAACAATGCGTTCATATGACGAGCTTAAACGTCCTCTATTTGGTAAATATCGGTATTTAAGAAATCAAAAAGAGCTATTAGAAAAGCATTTAGCAATGGCTTTTTATCCAGTTTATGGATTTGGATATGCTCGTTCTCATGCTTATCGACAAGCAACAATTCAAGGATCATTATTTAAACTAGTGACAGCTTATGCGGCGTTAACTCAACGTTACCAAAAACTGGATAAAAAAGTTGTGACATTTCATGATTTAAATCCTTTAACAATGATCGATGAGATTTTTCATATTGGAAATACCCGTTATATTGGTTATACAGATGAGGGGAAGCCTATTCCACAATTATATAAAGGAGGACGGCTACCGCGAAGTTTAGCACATCGGCATACAGGCAAGTTAGACATTATCAAAGCTTTAGAAGTTTCTAGCAATCCTTATTTTTCTCTTTTGGCGGCAGAACATCTAGATCATCCCACCGATTTGGCTGAGGCAGCACGCCTTTTTTCTTTTGGAAGTCGTACTGGAATTGAATTATCTGCTGAAATTTCAGGCAAGGTCCCGACTGACCTGGAAACAAATCGAACAGGTTTATACGCTATGGCAATAGGTCAACACTCTCTTGTTGTAACTCCTTTGCAAACGGCTGTGATGTTAGCTGCTATTGCAAATGGAGGAAAGATTTTGAAACCTAAAATTGTGCATTTGACTGCAGGTAGAGAACCTTTGCGAGGAAATGATCAAATTTCATGCCCTCCCCATTTTCTTTATCAGAATAGTTTTGCTTTAGTGGGATTAGATTTTCCTCTTTTTACAGCAATTTCTAATCAAAATCAGGAAAGTTTAGTAAAAATTATTGCCACTGAAGTTAAACGAGAAATTTTTATGCCTGAAATTGTTAGACAGATGCTTTTAAAAGGATTGAAAGCCGCTGCTATGAAATCTCACCAAGACAATCTTTCTAGTTTGACAAGAATTTACAAACAGCATCCTGAAGCTATTCGACAATTTACTGAAATGAAAGACCAACTTCTTGGAAAAACAAGTACTTCTGAATCTGTAGAAAATATTGATTTAGATTTAGCAGAAGGAACAAACATTTATACGCATGTTTGGTTTGGCAGTATAGCCTTTGACCAAGGGAAAAGTGAAAAACATAAAAATGTTTTTATTTTTAAAGATGAGTTCGGTCAACCAGAACTTGTTATTGTCGTCTATTTACGCTATGGGGGATATGGGAAAGAAGCGGCTCCTTTAGCTGCTCAAATGATTAAAAAATGGCGGGAACTTAAGCTGAAATATCAGAATTAAACTTAAATTAATGATAAGAATTTGAAAAAAGCCTGTTGCATAAAAATAATTAAATAGGAATAATATTGCTCATTCCACGCGCCTGTAGTTCAATGGTAGAACAGTAGCCTTCCAAGCTACGAGTGTCAGTTCGATTCTGATCAGGCGCTATAGATTCGTACCAAACTGGTATTATAATCTTTATGAGCTTCAATCGAGGCCGTATTTATCAATAAAAACATGTTTAACCAAGACCGAAATCTTGCGTATCAGCAAGATGCCGTCGTCAACATAAAGGGACAAGGCTTGGCTCAGAATAAAAACCAAACACTACCTATTTCCATTAAAGATTTGCTAGAAGCAGGGGCCCATTTTGGTCACCAAACTAGCCGTTGGAATCCGAAAATGAAGCGTTTCATTTTCGAAGAACGCAATGGTCTTTACATCATAGATCTTGCAAAAACATTACAACAAATCCGTAATGCAGTAGACATTGTAAGAGATGTTGTTGCTAAACATAAATCTATTTTATTTGTCGGAACAAAAAAACAAGCAAAAGCTGTTTTACGTGAATTAGCTGAACAATGTGGTGAGTTTTATGTTTGCGAAAGATGGTTAGGTGGAATGCTTACGAACCTTTCAACTATTCGCCAATCTGTTAAAAAACTAGAGCGTATTGAAAAAAGAATTTCTACTGGCGGCGAAGGTTTAACTAAAAAAGAAATTTCTTTGTTAACGAAAGATCAAATTAAGTTGGAAAAAAACTTATCCGGTGTACGATCTATGCGTAAATCACCTGGATTAGTCATTGTTGTTGATCCAAGTAAAGAACATTTAGCGGTAGCAGAAGCTAATAAATTGGGTATTCCTGTCATGGGATTAGTCGATACAAATTGTGACCCAGATCCAATCGAACATGTTATTGCTTGTAATGATGATGCTTTAAAAAGCATTAAGTTGATTCTTGAAACATTAGCAAAAGCTATTATTGATAAGAAAAATGATATTAAAGTTTATGCTAGTAAAGAAGAACAAACTGAAGAAGCCGAAGAAGAAACTTTATCTTCTAAGTATCGTGAACAAGATTTTCAAGAAGTTAAGAGTGGTGCAAGAGGAGAAAAATAATATGGCGGCTGTAACTCCTGCGTTGATTAAAGAACTACGCGAACGCACTGGCGTTGGCATGGGAAAATGTAAAGAAGCATTAGAAGAAGCAAATGGTGATATGGAGTTGGCAATTGCCAATCTTCGTAAAGCTGGAATGGCTTCTGCAGTAAAAAAAGAAGGCCGCGAAACGAAAGAAGGTATGATCGGTACAGCTGAAAATGAAAAAACAATAGCAATTGTTGAAGTCAATGCTGAAACTGATTTCGTTGTGAAGAACGAAAGATTTAAAGAATTTCTTGAAAACATTGCTCATGAAGTAGCAAATACTAATCCTTTTTCTCTAGACGCATTTTTACAGCAAAAGTATTCAAAAGAACCTTCTTTGACTGTTGACCAATACAGAGCAACAATCGTTCAAACGATTGGTGAAAATATTCAGATCAAACGTATTATGACTCTACAGAAAAGCCCAGAGCGTTCATTTGGTATTTATTCGCATTTAGGCGGAAAAATTGTAACGATGGTGGAAATTACTGGTAGTAATCAAGAAGAAGCCTTAGCTAAAGATATTGCGATGCATATTGCGGCTGCTGCACCTGACTACTTATCTCCAGAAAAAGTTCCGCAAGAAATTATTACAAGTGAAAAAGACATTGCAAAAGGTCAAATTCAAGGAAAGCCTGCTAATATTGTCGATAAAATCGTAGAAGGAAAAATTAATGCATTCTATGATACTAATTGTTTAGTGCGCCAAAAATACATCAAAGATGATAGTTTAAGCATTACAGATTTAGTAAATCAACGTAGCAAAGCAGTTGGCAAAGAATTAGCTGTTACAAACTTCATTCGTTGGAATGTGGGTCAATAATAATAATCATTTATCTTAATGATTTCATTCAAAGGGTTTAGATAAAAATTTATCTAAACCCTTTTTTATTTAAAGCGCCTCTATCATCAAAATTTACTAAGCACATTTGAAACTTTTCTTTGTATAAACTAAAAGTTTATAAATTCGGGAAAAAGAAAAATAAGAGCGCTAATTTCAAAACGACCTTTTCAGAATCCAAGGATTGCTTTAATTACAACTGACATTAAAAATTAAATTTAAAAAAATCATTGCAAATAATTTTTAAAAAAAACTACAGTGAAAAACTGGTAAATATTTTGTATTTATTTTAAATTATTGATTATAAATCATTTATGTATTCAACAATAAAGTTTTTTATGAACACCAAAAAATTCTTTTTCAAAATCCTGATCCTTCTTACTGGATTTTACTCGTTAGAAAATAGTGCACAAGCGCAGACCGATTTTTTTTATGAAGATTTGTATACCAATGATACTGGTATTTTCCCTGCTTTGAACCAATCGGAAGAGTTTTTTGTTATCCATGAGCCTGATGGTAAATTAATCACCTATTACCATCCATCAGGAACTAACATTGTCATTAAAGAAATTAAGCAGCAGTCAGATAAACCTTGCGTAACTAGTCTATATTCAATTGAAGATCAAGGTATCTATGTAAAAACTGTCACTGATGCCGATTCAATTGAGACTTTAGAAAGAGATGATAAAATCATTTTGGCTCTTCACGAAGCTATTTATGCCAATTCATGTGAAAAATTAGAGTTATTATCTTTAACTAAAAATCTGGAAAAAGATCCAAAGACATTAGATAATGTTGTTAATCTTTTAAGAAATTCTTGTCATAGCAAAAAATGTCCTAAAGGTCCTCCTGGACCTCAAGGTGCAACAGGTCCACAAGGCCCTCCGGGACCAACAGGTGAAGGTGCAGGTCTAACAGGCCCAACTGGTTTAACGGGAGCCACAGGTTTGACAGGAGCAACGGGATTAACTGGAGCGGATGGTTTCCCAGGATCTAATGGTATGTCAGGGTCTAATGGTTTGACAGGAGCCACAGGATTAACGGGAGCCACAGGATTGACAGGAGCAACGGGATTAACTGGAGCAGATGGTTTCCCAGGGGCTGATGGTTTATCGGGGACTAGAGGGTTGACAGGAGCCACAGGATTGACAGGAGCCACAGGGTTAACTGGTGCTAGTGGGCCAGCTTTTGGCAATAATTATGTTTTTGCCTATGGAATAGAGACACAATCGGTAAATCCATCTCCAGTTAATGTGAGCTTTAATGTTTGTCCAATTTTAGATGGTTGGGTGCGCCCAACTAACACAACGTTCACTTGTAAACAAACAGGAATTTATTTAGTTCAAGTGAGAGGACAATTTACTCTAAATGTAATGGATGCCACATGCGCTCTTTGGGCAACCTTTAATGGCTCCCAAGTTGAAGGAAGCCAGGTTTTTGGGGAATTGAGTGGAGAACTAACAGCAGACACCATTCCATTGACTACAAATTTTTTATTGAATGCGACAAGTGGCCAAGATCTTATTATCCAAGCTGTTGCTAATCCTGGTGGTCAGCTTATCACTCCAGTTGGACAAGGCAGCCCTCCAACAGCTTGTTCAATCACTATTATTAGGATTTTATAATTTAACTCCAAACTCAATATGACTATTGAGTTTGGAAGCTAGCTATATATAAATTCTGGGGTTTCTTTAGAAATTTTGATAAACAATTTTTTTATTTTTCATAGATTTAAAAAGTTGAATCTTGAGAAGGGAAATAAGAATATTTTCGAAATAAATCAGCTAGCTCTTGAAGTTTGAAATAGGCAAAAATAGGAGATCCTGAGGGGCTAAGATAAGGCATATCGCACATAAAAAGTTGATCGACTAATCCTTGACCTTCATCGATTGATAATTGGATATTTTTAGAAAAAGAAGAACGGCTAGCAGTTAAAGCAAGCTTTTCTGTTATTTTTATCTGGAGTTGCTGACTCTGTTGTAAAGTTGACAAATCTTGAATCATTTCTAACAAATAAGTTTCAATTTCTTGTTCAGGGATTATAGAAGGAAAAGCATCTAATACGAATGTTTGATTTCCAAATTCACGCATCGAAAAACCTAACTGATTTAAACTTTCTAAGTGTGCCTTTAATAACGTAGTTTCTGGAATAGAAAATTGGAACGTCAGAGGGACAATTAATTGCTGAATAGCTTGCTTTCCTTTGAGATTAAAAAGCAATTTTTCATATTTAATACGCGAATAGGCTTGTTTTTGATCGAGCAATAGAAGTCCATTCAATTCTTGATTGCTACTAAATGTTTCTTTTACTTGACAAGCATCTAACAAACAATAGCCTGTTAAAGTTTGTAATACTTTAGGTGCTTTTTGTTGATGGGAAATAAAAAAAGTTGGTTCTTCTTTAGCAGGAAGAGACCTAGTTTGGATAAAAGAAGAGGGATTAAAAGTTTCATTTTTTAACTCTAAATTTTCTATGTTTTTAATAAAAGTGGGGTTTTCATCGATCGGTGTAGAAAATTTGTGATTAGGTTTGAATTCCCATGACTCTTCTTTGACCTGAAAAGGAGTTTGAAAAGAGGGGGCTGACCAAGGATAAACGCAAGTTTCATTTTGAACTTGGTTAGCCATTTCGGAAAAGGCTTGATGGGGATTTTCTTGTCTTAAGGCTTTTTGAACAGCATTGATTAAAGTCTCTTTAAGTTTTTGCTCCTGTCTTAAGCGCACTTCTTTTTTTTGTGGGTGTACATTAACGTCAAAAAGTGAGCCTGGAAGGCGGAGATGTAAAATAAAAACGGGATACCTATTTGTACCGAGCATAGTTCCATATCCTTCTCGAATAGCTACCCCAATAAGAGGAGAATAAACAGCACGACGATTAATGAATAGGTATTGACTGGTTCGGTTAGGTTTATGAATAGAAGGTAGTCCAATATAGCCTTCTATTTCATAAGGAGGAGAAGAAAAAGTAAGAGGGCAGAGAGAATGAGAAAATTCTTTACCTAGTAATGTTTCGATTTTTTTTAATAATTGCTGTTGATGATTAATATCGATTGAAATAAGAGGCATTTTCAAGATGGATTTTTGATCGCTAATTAGCTCAAAAGCAATGTTTGGATAAGCTAAACTCAAATTTGTCAGAATTTTAACGATTTCTTGTGTGTCATAATTAGGTGAACGTTGAAATTTACGTCTGACTGGTACATTAAAAAAAAGTGATTTAACTTCAATTGTTGTACCAGGAGAACGAGTCGCTTTTCCATGTGATTGAATACGCCCACCTTCGACAATTGTCAAAGACCCTTGCATTAATTTATCAATTGAACTAACGCCTGATTGGGGTGTTGTAAGAAGTGAAAATTTCGAAATCGAAGCGATTGAAGGGATGGCTTCTCCTCTAAATCCCATAGTAAGAATATTTTCAATATCGTCCACATTTTTTATTTTGGATGTAGCGTGTCTTTCTAAACACAAAAGAGCGTCATCTTCGCTCATTCCACATCCGTTATCAGAAATACGGATAAGTTGTCGCCCTCCTCCCTGTATTTCAACGCAAATCTCTGTTGCTCCAGCATCCATGGAGTTTTCAACTAATTCTTTGACTACCGAAGCGGGGTTTTCAATAACCTCTCCAGCAGCAATTTGATTAATAGTTTGTTCAGTTAAAACATGGATTTTAGGTAACGAAGCCATAAGCCTGCCTGATTCGATTGAAAATGGGCCTTTTAAAACTAAATCAGAAACTTTTAAATCTTATTCAAAAATCGCATTTTTTTAGAAAATTTTAGTTATCCAATGTAGCGAAAAATTTTTGAGAATTACTTTTAAATTGATATGATCAAATATCAGTGAAAAATGATCTTCAAAAAATAATAATTAAATGAATGGAATTTGCAGATTTATTTCTGATATTTGATATGATTATACTTTTATAATCATTAAATTTACACGTTTAAAAGATATAGATATCTCATGGATGTTTTTAAACAAGCTAAAATCATTGTAACTAAATTGGTGAAAGCAGGGCATACAGCTTATTTTGCAGGTGGATGGGTAAGAGACTATGTGATGGGTCATCCATCAGAAGATATTGATATTGCCACAGATGCGACTCCTGCACAAATTATGGATATTTTCCCTAATACGTTGTTGATAGGGCTTGCTTTTGGGGTGGTCATTGTTGTTTGGGAAGGCCATCAGTTTGAAGTGGCTACATTTCGCAAAGATTTAGATTATATGGATGGGAGACACCCAACTGGTATTGTTCTTTCAACAGCACGGGAAGATGCTTTGAGGCGTGATTTTACAATTAACGGAATGTTTTACGATCCTTTGAAAGAAGTTATTTATGATTTTGTGAATGGACAAGAGGATATTCGAAGGCATCTTATTCGAGCGATTGGAAATCCTCATGAGAGATTCCAAGAAGATCGGTTAAGAATGCTACGAGCATTTCGCTTTTCTGCGCGTTTTGGATTCACCATCGAACTTGAAACTCAGCAAGCTATTTTTGAAAATGCCGAGCAGCTTTTCCCAGCTGTAGCGATCGAAAGAATTTGGCAAGAATTTAAAAAGATGGCTATGTATCCATGTTTTGATCAGGCTATTGTAGAGATGCATAGATTGACTTTATTAGATGTCATTTTTCCAGAGTTAAAAGGATTACCAATTAATGAATTGAGGCATTTAGTAGAAGCCTATAAAAGATTCCCTAAAAATTGTGCGACTATTTTTTATTTGATAGTATTGATGCCTAGGCTGAATCGAGAGGAAAAGATAGAAGTGGCTAAACGTCTTAAGGTCACAAATCGTGATCTTAAGCTTCTTCACTATTTTGAAGATTTAAACCAGCTAATTAAAAAAGAAAAAGAAAACGGATTGGAAGATCTTTATCCTTGGGCTCATGCTTTAGCTAATCCTGACTTCTCTATTGTAATAGAAGTGATTGCAGCAACTTTTCCCTTAAATAAAGGGAATGAATTGTTGATTCAACTTAAAAACCGTTTTGAAAAGTTAAAATCCCACATTGAACGAATTCAACAAAAAACACCTTTGATTTCTTCTGCACTTTTACAAGCTAATGGAATTTCGGCAGGTAAGCAGATGGGTATACTTTTAACAGAAGCTGAGAAATTGGCTATTAATAATGATTATCAAGATTCGCAAACGGTATTGAACGCTTTAAAACAAACAATGTTATGGAAAATATGACATCTCATTTTATTACTAGTTTACAACATCCTTTTGTCAAACATTTGGTTAAACTAAGGGAAAATAGTCGTTATCGTTTAGAACATAAAGCATTAATTTTGGAAGGAAGTAAGCCAATTCGAGAAGTTCTTTCTTTCGTTAAAAAAATCATTTACACTTCGGCCTATGCTCCGTATTTAACCTTTGAAGGTTTCGAAAAATGGCAAGTCACTGAGGGAATTATGAAAAAAATTTCTGGGAATAGTACTCCGGAAGGAGTGATTGCAGAGATACAAATGCCTCCTTTTTCTTCTCTTAAGCAAGCTCAAAATATTTTAGTTTTAGACGGAATTAATGATCCAGGAAATTTGGGAACTTTGATGCGAACAGCACTAGCTTTTGGGTGGAACGGAATTTACTTACTCCCTACTAGTTGCGATCCTTACAATGAAAAAGTTTTAAGGTCAGCACGGGGAGCCCATTTTAAAATTCCGTTGAGAAGAGGAAATATCAACGAATTGGAATTGTTAGCGAAACAGGGTAACTTCCAAACGTTAGTTGCAGATTTGAAAGGCCAAATTCTTAAATCAACGGTCTCTAAAAAACGAAAAATTTTGATCATGGGTAATGAAGCTCATGGACCTTCTCCAGAAGTGTTTAAATTTGCTGAGCCTATCTGTATTCCCATGTCTGGAGAAATGGAGTCATTAAATGTCGCAGTAGCTGGCGGAATTTTATTATATGCTTTAAATCAAATGAATTTTTAGATAAAGAATACAGTGTCATCCCTTATCCAAAATTCATGTTAACTTGGAATTGTTGAATGAGTAATGCAGATGATGATCGTTCTTATTGGAGAGATCCTGAAGAAGATTATTTCCAACCACGTAAAGAAAGCCGCATGCAAAGAAAGTTAGCGGTAGCGAAAGATCGGTCAAAATATAAAAAAACAGATCAAGAAAAATATTTAAAGAACCTTGAAAAAGGGCATCAACAAAAAATTAGCAAGCAAGAATGGCTAGAGGGACGAGTTGTTTCTATTATTCCGCAAGGAATTTTAGTTGATTATCAAGGTGAACGAATTAGCTGTGTCTTGAAAGGTTTGCTTAAACGAGATAAGACACAAGCTAAAAATCTTGTTGCCGTAGGTGATTTTGTTTTATTTGAGAAAACGCACGAAGGAGAGGGAATCATTGCCAGTGTAAAACCTCGCAGAACAATTCTTTCTCGGGCAGATAATCTTTCTCGTCGAAAAGAACAATTAATTGCTGTAAATATTGATCAAGTAATTATTACGGTTTCCGTGGTTAATCCTCCTTTAAAACCCTCTCTAATCGATCGATATATTATTGCTGCTCATAAAGGAAACATGGATCCTTTAATCGTGATTAATAAAGTAGATCTTTTTGATGCGGATGATGAAGATCAAATATTAAGAGAACAAGAAAAAGATCTTTATCAAGAGCTATTAAAAGCTTATGCGGTAGCTAAAGTACCTGTTATTTCAGTTAGTGCCGCTAAAAATGAGGGTTTAGATCTTCTTCGTCAGGCTATGTTAGGAAAATCTTCTGTTTTTTCTGGGCAGTCTGGTGTAGGAAAATCTTCTTTAATTAATGCTATGACAGGTTTGGATCTGCGCGTAGGGGAAACTGTTGAACGAACAAAAAAAGGTTCTCACACAACGACAACGACTCAATTGATTCCATTGGAATTTGGAGGGTGGTGTATTGATACCCCGGGAATTAAAAGTTTTGGCATATGGGATTTGGATAAAAGTGAAGTAGAAGGGTATTTTCCTGAAATTCATGCATGTGGTTTAAATTGTAAATTTCCCGATTGCACCCATTCTCATGAAGAACAGTGTGCGGTTCGTCAGGCAGTTGAAGAAGAGCATATTTCTTTTGTTCGTTATATGTCTTATCAAGTATTAATGGAAACTAGTAATGAAAAGCATATTAGAAGATAACTGAAGAGGAATTATGTCATATATAAGATCTGTAAAAGGAAGAGAAATTTTAGATTCTAGAGGTAATCCAACTGTTGAGGTTGAACTAATTACAGATCAAAATGTCATGGTTAAAGCGTCTGTTCCTTCTGGAGCTTCTACAGGAGAAAATGAGGCATTAGAATTACGTGATGGGGATCCCAATTATTACTTTGGTAAAGGAGTCTTAAAAGCAATTGCTAATATTAATGGTCCAATTGCACAAATTCTGGTTGGAGAGCATGTCTATGATCAAGAAAGATTAGATCGGATGTTAATTGAAGCTGATGGGACAGACAATAAAGGTCATTTCGGAGCCAACGCGATTTTAGGTGTTTCGTTAGCTTTAGCACGGGCGGGAGCGTTGACAGCAAATCTTCCTTTATATCGCTACATTGGAGGGGTTCATGCCCATCTTTTACCATGTCCCATGATGAATATTATTAATGGAGGGGCTCATGCTGATAACTCTCTTGATTTTCAAGAATTTATGATTCGACCTGTTGGAGCTTCTACTCTTCGTGAAGCGGTTCGGTGGGGAGCTGAAATTTTTCACACGTTAAAAGGAATACTTAAAAAAGCTGGGCATGTGACAGCTGTTGGAGATGAAGGAGGTTTTGCACCTAATCTTTCCTCAAATGAAGAGGCTTTAGAATTGATTTTATTAGCGATTGAAAAAGCTGGTTATCAACCTGGTAAACAAGTGGTTCTAGCAATGGATTGCGCAGCTTCGGAATTTTATGATAAAACTACTAAGCAATATTTTGAAAAGAAAAAGAAACAAAAAAATCAAGTATTTGCGGAAAGAACCGGTGAAGAGCAAATTGCCTATCTTGAAACCCTTTGTCAAAATTATCCAATTGATTCAATTGAAGATGCGTTAGCTGAAGGAGATTGGTGTGGTTGGCAACGATTAACTGAACGATTAGGACGAAAAATACAAATTGTAGGAGATGATATTTTTGTCACCAACCCCAAATTTCTGGAAAAAGGAATTGAACTTGGTGTGGGGAATGCAATTTTAGTGAAAATTAATCAAATCGGAACCCTAACCGAAACGCTGCAAACAATTCGTTTGGCTCAAACTAACAATTATGCTTGTATTATTTCTCATCGATCTGGCGAAACAGAAGATAGTATCATTGCCGATATTAGTGTAGCGGCTAATACAGGCCAAATCAAAACAGGTTCTCTTTCTAGATCTGACCGAATTGCTAAGTACAATCGGTTATTAGCTATTGAGGCAGAATTAGAATCGACAGCGCTTTATCAAGATAGTAATCGATTTCAGATTTTCTAAGGTAAATTGATGGATACAATTTATACAATCGTTTTATTTGGAGAGGCTGAACGCGGAGAGTTTCGCACGGCTTATCTTTGCCAAGGGTTAGAAGATTTAGATAAATATCTGGGAAATCCACCTTATCAAAGTAAAGGGTTATATTGCGCTGTTCAAGCACTTCTTTTTAAACGTCACCTCATTTATTTTCGCGTTTCGGAAGAGGGGTTTAGCATAAATGATTATCTCATTGGCTTGAAAATGTTAGAGCAGCAAACTTTCATTCCTAATTTGGATGCGATTTATATGCCTGGAATAGGAAACCAGGAGGTGTTAGATGCGGTGCAACCAATTTGTAAATTTTATCATAGTATTTTGTTGACTAATGAAGCCGATTTCTATGACTATCTTTATTATAAGTAAGTCGATGTAGATAGTCTACATCGACGACTGATTGAGAATTAACGACGATCGTTAAGTTTAGCAAGCAAACGTAACATTTCAATATAAAGCCAAATAAGCGTTACCATCAAAGCAAATGCCCCATACCATTCCATATATTTAGGAACGTTGGCTCGCGCCCCTTGTTCAATGAAATCAAAATCAATAATAAAATTTAAAGCAGCAATTCCTACGACAAACAAGCTAAAAAGAATGCTAAATAAACCACTTCCGTTAATAAAAGAAACATTGATTCCAAAAAATCCTAAGACAATAGCAACTAAATAAACAAGAGCAATCCCTCCTGTAGCGGCCATGACTCCCAGTTTAAAATTTTCAGTTGGTTTAACTAGTCCGGTTTGGTAAATAACTAACATGGCAAGTAAAGTAGCAAGTGTCAAACTTATTGCTTGCATGACAATTCCTGGATAAGAAGTTTCAAAAATACTTGAAATTCCTCCTAAGAATAGACCTTCCATAATAGCATATAAGGGCGCTGATAATGGAGCCCATTCTTTTTTAAACACAGTGACTAAAGATAAAACAAATCCGCCGATCAAGCCAACCATCATCCAAGTTTGAATAGCAGCTGGATTTTGTCCAGCATTAAAAAAAGTTTTCCAAACCCAGATGGCAGGAAGAAATACTAATAGGAGTAAGATAGCTGTTTTGTTGATTGTTCCACGAATTGTCATGGCACTGGATTTGGACGCAATGCCAAATCCTGAAAATGGATTCCCAGCAAGAGCAGGATTAGAAGATCTCATAGAGCACTCCTTATACTTTGGTTGTAAAAAAATAGATTACTTCTTCAGAGCCTTATTTGACAAGTCTTTACGAGAGGATTAAAAGCTTTGAAAGAAAAGATTTATTCTCTATTATTATTCATTTAATCTTTCTATGTCGCTAAGACATGTTTCTTTAGCGGATGTAAAAGATTTTTAAGATCTAAAAACCTGAATTTTGAGTTTTTCTCCTGAAAATGCAGTTTTTTTGGTAACTTAAAAGAATCGGTTCTTGAAAATAGTTGTTACTATTCTTCTTAAACCACTTTTCCTTTTTATCGAACAAACCGTTGATTTTTTAGCAGAAATTTTCGAGATATCAAACTAAAAATAGCGTTTGTTTATATACAATGTCAATTTAAAAGAGATGTATAGATATGTTTGGATTCCTCAAAAAAATCTTCGGCAGTGCGCATGACCGCCTATTGAATAGATACCGAAAACAAGTTGAAGAAGTCAACAAATGGGATCAGAAATTTCAATCTTTGAGTGATGAACAGTTAAAAGCTAAAACGGCTGAGTTTCGTCTGCGTCTCAAAAACGGAGAAATGTTAGACCAGCTTTTACCAGAGGCCTATGCGGTTGTTAAAGCTGTTTGTCGACGTTTAAACGGAACAGAAATTCATGTTTCTGGTTACAACCAACGTTGGGATATGGTTCCTTATGATGTGCAAGTCCTAGGTGGAATCGCTATGCATAATGGAGCTATTGCAGAAATGCATACAGGCGAAGGTAAAACTCTAACAGCAGTGATGCCTTTATATTTAAACGCCCTCACTGGTAAACCAGTCCATTTGATTACAGTTAATGATTATCTAGCGCAGCGAGATTGTGAATGGGTGGGAACTGTTCTTCGATGGCTCGGATTAACAACAGGCGCTTTAACTAATAGTGTAGCTATCGAAAAACGTAAAGAAATTTATGAGAGCGATGTCGTGTATGGAACTGCTTCTGAATTTGGATTTGACTATTTACGTGATAATTCGATGGCTATGTCAAAAGAAGATCAAGTTCAACGAGGCTATTACTTTGCAATTATCGACGAAGTGGATTCGATTTTAATTGATGAAGCTAGAACGCCTTTAATTATTTCAGGTCCAGTTCCAGATAGCCGCCAAATGTACGACGAGTTAAAGGAAGGAGTGGCGGAACTTGTTAGACGACAGCGTGATTTATGTAATCGATTAGCTTCTGATGCTCGTAAAATAGTGGAGGAAGTTGGAGCATTAGGAAATGGAAAAAAAGATAAGAAGTTAGAAGAGTCTGAACAAGAAGCTTATCGAAAACTTTGGTTAGTTGGAAAAGGAACACCGCAAAATAAAATTCTCAAACGTTTAAAAGAAAATCCAGATATCCGAGCCGCTATTGATAAATGGGATCTTTATTATCATGCTGAGCAAAATAAAGAGGAGCGCACTCAGACTTTGGCAGAACTTTATATGATTATTGATGAAAAAGGTAATGAGTATGAATTGACTGACAAGGGAATTAACGCTTGGCAGACTTATACAAATGGAATTGGAAGTCCAGAAGACTTTATTATGATGGATATCGGTGATGAATACATCAAAGTTGACGAAGACTTATCTCTTGATGCAGAATCCAAGATGGCTCGTAAAATGCAAATTAAAGAAGAAGACGCAAAACGCAAAGAAAGAGCGCATAATCTTCGTCAGTTGTTGAGAGCTCATCTATTAATGGAAAAAGATGTCGATTACATTATTCATGATAATAAAATCGTTATTATTGATGAGAATACAGGACGCCCTCAACCAGGAAGACGCTTTTCAGATGGCTTGCATCAAGCAATTGAAGCAAAAGAAGGTGTAGAAATTCAAAAAGAAACGCAAACTTATGCAACAATTACTTTGCAGAATTTTTTTCGCATGTATGAAAAATTGTCTGGGATGACGGGAACAGCAACAACAGAAGCTAATGAGTTTAAAGAAATTTATAAGCTCGATGTTTTAGAAATACCTACGCATCGAGCTAATCGACGTGTTGATTTCAATGATGAAATTTACATGACTGAAAGAGAAAAATATAATGCTATCTTGAAAGAAGTCAGAGAAGTACATGAAAAAGAGCGTCCTATTTTGATAGGAACAGAATCTGTGGAAGTATCTGAAAAACTTTCTCGTATTTTTAAGCAAAATGGGCTTGAACATACCGTTTTAAATGCTAAGCAAAACGAACGAGAAGCTGAAATTATTGCTGAAGCAGGAAAACGTGCCGCTATAACCATAGCAACTAATATGGCAGGCCGAGGGACGGATATTAAGTTAGAACCGGGAGTCGCCGATTTAGGTGGTTTGTATGTTATGGGAACTACGCGTCATCAATCTCGCCGTACTGATAGACAGTTAAGAGGTCGTTGTGCACGACAAGGAGATCCAGGAAATTCTAAATTTTATATCTCCTTTGAAGATGCATTACTCCGTTTATTTGCTTCTCCTAGGATCACAAGTGTTTTACAAAAGTTTCGTCCACCTGAGGGTGAGCCTATTTCAGCGGGAATGCTTAATAAATCTATTGAAACAGCTCAAAAAAGGGTAGAACAACGCAATTATACTATGCGTAAACATACTTTAGAGTATGACGATGTCATGAATAAACAAAGACAAGAAATATATGCTTTCCGCAATGAAATCCTTGGAGTTGGTAATATTGAACCGGTCGCTATTGAAATTATTGAAAGTGTGTGTTCAATGGGTGCGGATCAATTTTTTAAAAGTCGCTCAGAAGAAGGGGGATGGAATCCAGAAGGATATCGTCAATGGCTTCTTCATCTTTTTCCTGTTACTTTTGATGAGTATTTTTTTGATAAGGAACATTTAGAGATAGAAGAAATAGAGCAAATGGCAGCCGATAAAGTAGTTGAGGCTTTAAAAGAAAAGATTGCAAGCGAAAATGCAAAAGTTCCAGGTCATTTGATTGCAATGGGAGAGTCTCCTTTTCCAGCTCATACTGCTATACGCAATTTAATGATCCGTAAAACTGATCAAATGTGGCAAGAGCATCTTTTACGTATGGATCACTTACGCTCTGACGTGACATTAAGAGCGGTAGGGCAGCGAGATCCTTTGACAGAGTTCAAACACGAAGCTTTTGCCTTATTTGATGAATTGAGTCGCAATTTAAGAACCGAAGTAGCGCGTTCTATGTTTAGGTTCGAAATTATTGCTCCTCAACAAACTTTGGAACAGCTTCTTCAATCAGGCCTCCGTTTAGAAACCAATCGTTCTCTTTTTGTAGACTTACAAAATGAGCAGCCTTCACAAGAAACGGCAGCGGATGAAGAGACGCAAGAAGAATCAAAGGTAGAAGAGAATAAGCCTGAACCAATCGTAGTAGGCCCACGTGTTGGTCGCAACGATCTTTGTCCCTGTGGAAGTGGCAAGAAATTTAAAAAATGTTGTAATAAGGTTGAAATTGTATAACATCAAAATAGAAAAGCTTTTTTAATTAATCGAAAAAGCTTTTCTATTTAAAAAATTTGTGTTCGTTGATTAGTGAAAGTTACTTTTAAAGAAGAATTAAAAAGCTAAAAAATGCAAAACAATTGTGCCTTTAAACCATCAGCCTGACAGGTATTTAAAAAGCTTAAAAGTTCAATAAATATTTCTTTGTTACCTTTTCTTAAAAATAAATAAGTTTTTAGTAAGAGCGTTACAGCTCAATTTTTCATTACATATAGTGTTTAAAATTAAATTTTCATAGTTCTCACAAAATAGTTAAAAAAGAAAAGTTAATAGGCTTTAGCTAATGTTTTGGATTTCTCCAGGTAAATAAAGTTCATTTAAAACTTCGTTTCGAATGCGCTGTATTAATTCAGAAGAAAACAAATCTTTGATATATAAATACCCTTCTTCGATAAAAAAAGGTTTTAGCTTATCAATATTGCAATTCAAGGCAAATTTTTTCATTTATTGTCTTCCATAATCCCTTATAAATGAATAGTCATTCTCATAAACAAGCTTAAAAGCTTCTAATTGACCTTCAATTAGGTCTAAATTCAATATTTTTAAGAATGGGCTCCATATAAAATTAACATGTTCATTAGAATTGAGCGTGATAGCTGGTTTTTCATACGTAATCCACCTATAAAGTATAAGCTCATAATCAGCAAAGGCGTGACGTACAAAGACATTATTAATTAAGTTTATTTTTTCTCGATTATCAATCTTTAGAGCTAACTCTTCAAATATTTCTCTTTTTAAGGCCGCAAAATTACTTTCTTCTTTTTCAACCTTTCCGCCAGGAATGGCCCATTTAAGAGGGGCTATTAGACTTTTTGAGCGTTGGAGAAATAAAATTGTATCTTTATATTCTATAAAGCAGGTTACAACTCTTAAGTTGCTGAAAAAATCATTTGGGCGATTTTTAAAAAATTCACTCATTTTTCTCACCTAGTTTAACTTTGCTTTTATAAATAATATGGGTGATATATTCTGAACAACGCTCCTTTCCATACTTCATAAATTTCTAAAAGTATATCTTTTGTTAGTTTCAAATTTTCTAGCTGCGGCTACTCAGATAGATGCAAAAAGAGCAGACTTTGCATGTACAAAAGATTTATAAAAGAAAAAAAGATTCCTTGGATTGTGAATATTTACGAATAATTTACCACTAAATGAGAAGCTTTCAAGAATTTGTTCAACAAATTTCGATGTCGCATTCATTAGGCCACATTCTTTCAGCATTAAAATTAATTTGAGAAAATACTTCTTTTAACGGACGGCAATATGGAGCGAGATTTGGTCCGTAACTGGTTCCATCGTTAATAAAGGTACCCCTTGCGCAATGGAATAATCCATTTCAAAAAGGGTTGTTTGTTATTCCAAGGTAATCATCATAATTTCCAACTACTACAAAAGATGAGCTTCTAATTTTGCAAAATATAGAGTCTTGTAATAATTTTGGATCTTTTATAGGTCAGAATTTAGAATCACAAATTCTTCACCAGGATTTATAGAGCATAAACCTACGGGGGACATCACATTAATATCTAATGACTCGAGTAGCTCTCTCAATGCAAAGAACTGAGAAAGCGATTTTCTGTGTGATCCAATAATGACACAGCTTAAATTCCGATATTGGTTTTTTAATCTTTACTGACATAATAATTTTCCTTCATAACTCTATCAATGATATTGCTAATTGCTTTGTAAACCTCTTCGGGATTATGTTTGTTATCAAGATGAAGTGTGTAGACATCGTCTCTTTTCAATATTTCCTGTAAGACACCATCGATATTATCACTAAATATTTTTAAGCGTTTTGTTACGGAAGTTACATTAGCATCTTCAGTACGTCGTGTAAGTTTGACATCGCAATCAACACAATATTCCTCTTTTTTTAATTGTTGATGAGCACGGTATTGGGTACCACATTCACTCTCAACCGAAAAAAGAAAAGTGTATGGTTTTTCACGAGAGAAGTGTGCGTAAGGTGGGTAAGTAATAGAGCAATGAGAAACAAATCCATGGATGCCAGAAGGCCTCAAATAAATCGGCTAGTGGGAAAAACCGGAGCCTGGAAGCTAATGTTATTTTACTTTCAATTATTATATTAGGTTGTTAAAATATATTTTAATTTAATTAATTTATTTTAAGGAAACGTATGAATGCCTCTACTGATACTGATATACATGCTAGATATCATGATATTGATACTAGAATGAATATGTGGGAGTTTGATCAAGTCCCTCCTGAACAGCTACCCGGGCTATATCCTGATCTAGATAAAATTAAAACGAATGCCTTAGCTGTTGCTTGCTTAATGAAAGCTCCTTTTTTAGTAGAGACGCTACAAGGATATAGTCTGCATTACAAAACTCAAACTCTTTCTAATAGAATTGCAAATAGCTATATTACAAAAGATAGCAAAGAAACTTTTAATGCTTCCTTAGCTAATCACGAAAAATTTCGTAATGATTTAGCTCCTGGTTTTGGTTCTGGTTTTTTAGTTCGGTTAGGAAAAAAAAACAATAAACTTTTAACTGCAGGACATTGTGTTTCCGATATTAATACCGGTCAATTATATCCTCAATTTGAAATGGATAAAATTAAGATAGTCTTTAGATTTCATAAGACGGACCAAAATATAGACAAAAGGAATTTTGATAAAAATGACGTCTATAAAATTAAAAAAGTTATTAATTACAATTATAACTCTT
This sequence comes from Candidatus Protochlamydia sp. R18, assembly GCF_000648255.1. Classification (NCBI taxonomy): domain Bacteria; kingdom Pseudomonadati; phylum Chlamydiota; class Chlamydiia; order Parachlamydiales; family Parachlamydiaceae; genus Candidatus Protochlamydia; species Candidatus Protochlamydia sp. R18. Next base: position 49,400 of record NZ_BASL01000738.1, read on the forward strand.
TAAATTATGAAACAGGTTATACAGGACCAAAAGATCCTGATTTTGCTTTAATCAAGTTAGATAGGCCTGTTGAAGGAATCGCTCCTCTAGAAATTAATTTCTCGGTGGAAATGGGACGTGAAATTTATGCTTTGGGTTGTCCAACTGGAACTGCGGTCAAGTATGCTGGACCAGCTTTCATTAAAGAAATCAATTCTGATCTTATTAGAGGAGATACAGATACATTTGGTGGTAATTCCGGTGGACCAATCATAGATAGGACTACTCATAAAACTATTGCTATATTGGTCAACGGATATAAGGATTATGTATACGACGAAGCCCATAGGAAAAGTACAGGCGAAACACGTGTGATTACCTTTCGTATTACTCCAGAGATTATTTCTAAGAATGGATATAAGTATAGCGGCTTTCAACAAATTACACCAGAGATGCTAGATGTCCATAGAATCATAGCCAAGAAAGGAAGAAAGATAAGAAAAGAGCAATCTAATTCAAATTCGGATTATTTTTTAAAATGTATAACAGACTCTCTTGATGAGAGTGTACTAATACGTAAAGTTGCAGTAGGAATGTTGTTCACTGTAATAGCAATTCCAGGGGCAGTTTTATCAATTATTTCTGATACTAATAAAATAAAACAAATTCATTCAGAATTAAATTTCTATGAACAGCTTAGAAAAAGATCCAATTACAAATTAAACGCGTTAGAAGCAAAGTATGAAAACGAATTATCTAGTAATCACCTTTCAACTAAAGAACGGTATCAGGTAGCAAGAAACATGGTGGCTTATTGCCTTACAGAAGAAGAGGCTATTATTCTTCAGAAGATTGAAGTGCAAGAATTTGGACGTAGATTTTCACCTGATAAGGTTTATAAATTATTACTTGATATAAATAGAAAAAAATCACCCTTGACGCACTTTGCTGCAAAACGTATTTTAAAACATATGCAAAAGATGGACCCTGATAGTGCCACTGTTAATACCACTATTTTCTGGTGGAATAGAGAAGAAAAACACGATTTATTGGAAGAACCCATAATTCGATCAAATAAATAAACATAAAATATAGTACTTAAAATTAAGACTTCTATATCAAATTCTTAAAAAGAAGGAAAAATGGTTATTACCGCAACTTTTATTGATGGCCGCTGCTTTTTTAATGATTTTAATCCTGATAATGACAGAAATCCAATTACTGGAAAAGTTGGGTTAAATTATTGCCGTTATCAATTCATTGGAGCTATTTTAGAATTTTTTGGATTCACCTATAGTATTCATTGCGAACATGGAAAGTGTTACATCTATGAGAACAGTCTTAAAAATTGGATAATAGCTCATGAAAAAGATTTGAATAAATTATCCGACACAGCTAAAAAGATTAATAGCTTAATTGCAGAGCAATACATTAAGGAAATTTGTGAAAATCGAAGACAAAAAATAGAATATCGAGCTACTCATGATGTCAACCCTGGAGAACCCTTAAGCTATGATGAGATTATTAAAAAAGCTGAGACAGAGTTTGCAGAGCATCCAAATAAAAATGAAGTTTTAGACACAATTAAAAAAAGGTTAGGCTTTTATCGCTATACAGATCAAATTAAAAGACGCTTGTATCCAAGCTTTACTAGTGGAGCAATTCCCTGGTATATAAACATGGATGAGGATTATCCTATATTCCGTATAGCTGAACAGTTTCTTAAGTCTCTTCCTGGCATTGATAAGATTCCATATGAAGGAGAGGTGATCCAATAACAATTGCTTAACCAGTAGGCACATCAGAATTTGGATTATCAATCTTTAGAGCTAACTCTTCAAATATTTCTCTTTTTAAGGCCGCAAAATTACTTTCTTCTTTTTCAACCTTTCCGCCAGGAATGGCCCATTTAAGAGGGGCTATTAGACTTTTTGAGCGTTGGAGAAATAAAATTGTATCTTTATATTCTATAAAGCAGGTTACAACTCTTAAGTTGCTGAAAAAATCATTTGGGCGATTTTTAAAAAATTCACTCATTTTTCTCACCTAGTTTAACTTTGCTTTTATAAATAATATGGGTGATATATTCTGAACAACGCTCCTTTCCATACTTCATACATTTCTAAAAGTATATCTTTTGTTAGTTTCAAATTTTCTAGCTGCGGCTACTCAGATGCAAAAAGAGCAGACTTTGCATGTACAAAAGATTTATAAAAGAAAAAAGATTCCTTGGATTGTGGATATTTATGAATAAGTTACACTATTATGCAGTCTATGTAGCGTATTTATCGTTTTTAAGTAAATTATTTTATGGGTAAAATCATCAAAACATAAAAACTTATTAGTTTTCAAAAAAGAGGAAAGCATTATCCCGTTGAAAGCATCATAGTATGTAACCTTCAACAGAGTGATTGTTTTTTAAAGCATGATAGGTATTTAGATAATCATATTTGCGAACAGACAACTGATTTGAATTTTTTGTTGGAATCTTCAATCTACCTTTTTTCTTAAGTAACTTTTCATTCGAAAAGCTATTAATTTTATCAATGGAATCTATATCCCCAATAGAAATGTCATTGAAAATGTTTTTCTCAAA
>NZ_BASL01000737.1:0-60342 GCF_000648255.1 Candidatus Protochlamydia sp. R18
CCCACAAAAAACATCATAAAGATCTATCTTTCGGGGACGTGTTTTCTTTCGGATAGATTCAAGGATTGGCTTGATTTTATCAAATTGTTCTCTAGAAATATCACTTGGATAAGAATGCGTCATTATTGCCTACAAATTTTTTTTGAAAACAATTATACACGATTAAAAGATTTTAAACAGGTTCTAAGATGATTGGTTATAGCGCTGGCTTGGTTTTCATTCATTTGTGATGAAAGTATTCCTTAGACTGGCCCTTATCAAAACAAGCAATGACTTTTAAATCAAATTTTTTACTCAGAAAACAAATAGTTATAATTATAACCATTTTAATTAGAATAAGCTGATTATCTGGAAAGCATGAATGAATGCCTTACTGGGAAAGGCGGATGATTAGATGGATCTAGATTTCCAAAGGTTTCCTAAAATTGGAATGGTAATGCATTAACAATTTAATCAGCGTTATGGTTAGGATGGAGAAGTTGGCTGAAAAGCTATAGAAATTAGAAAAAAGTCAAGACAAAGACAAGATATATTCGCCTATTGTAAATATCAGGAGCGAAATTAAATCTTCTTGTGGCATTAACATTGATCTAGGAAAACAGGTAGATACGGTTGAAAGCGAGCTTACAAAGTAAGAGAAAAAAAACCTAAAAAAAGCCTTAAAAAATAAAAGAAAAGCAGAACAGCAGACATACTAAATATTTAGCTTCTACTTCGAGGTTGTTAAAACCTCTTCAATAAATAGTTTGACTAAATTAAAATTTTTAATTGGGAATGATTATATGACTAATATTAGGTAATGGTAAATCAGCTACAACACTTATTTAAATAAAAAAATGATTTTATTAAACAATAATTTTAATAAATTCTAATTATTTAGTTCCAAGATTTCTATTAAAGCTAGCTATTAAATGAACTTCGTGTGGATAGCCAAGAACTTCTCCAAAAAGATAGGAGAAATCCCGATTAATTTTTTCTAAAACATTTTTTTGATCTTCTTCAGGCATGGCGGGTAGATCTGCGGCTACTTGAAGAAAGTTTTTACGAATCATGAGCTGAAAAGGGACCTCGCTTTGAGAAAATTGCTCTTTCCAATAACTCTTCAAGTATTGCTCGATTAAATTTTCATCAATAGAAATCGAACGATTTCCTGTTTTAATAAATGTATAACGGTGCTTGGTGCTAATCGCTGTGTAAATAAATATTGAAAGACCTATCAGAGCAAAGCCAAGCCCAAATAGTGATAAGATTAGGGTGTTTTCTGTTAGAAAACGGATAATTGCATTTTGAAGAAGTTCGGACCAAGGTAACGCAATACTGAATACACCAACAACAAAAAAGAAAGCTCCAAAAATAAAGCTAATAGCTACGTAGAAAAAACGTTCAAATTTAAAATTCATCGGAATAATCTTCATCTAAGTTGGTTCCCATTAATTTGGGAGGACCTTGTGTAAAACTTTGGCTTAATTTCTGTGCTTGTTCAGGAGAAATGACATTTTTAAACACGACATGAACAGAGGAAACGTGTAGGCCTGTTAACTTTGTGATTTCTTCTGCAATTTTTGTTTGAATTTCTTCGGCTTTTTCTGGAATTGAGGTTCCAAATAAAATGTTTACTTCTACTTTAATATTTACGGATTGATTTTTATCATCTTGTTCGGCGTAAATGCCTTTTACACCTTCAGCAATACGGCCTAGAAGATGATCGATATAATTTCCCTCAACTAGACTAATTCCATCAATTTGTGCAAGACATTGCAAAGCAATAGATTGAAAAACTTTATCTTCAATATCTCGAATAAAAACTGTTTCTGGAAGTTCAAATTCTTTTGTATCCACTTTCTTTTTATCAACTTTAGGGTCTATCATGAACTTTTTCCTTGTAGCAATTAGATCCGCTTCATTTACGTATCAATTGAGCATATTTGTATAAATATAATTTTTAAAGTAGGTTTTGTTGGTTGATTTAACCTTTTAACCTATCATTACATCTCATTAATTTGATGCAATCTAGGTTGCAACATTAGCAGTTAAATTTTAATCTGACTAGTCCTTTATCATTTAAAAATATTATTTATAATTTTATTCAAAACTTTTTTTATAAGTAGGCAAATTAAAGATGCTATGATAAATTTTTTGTGAAAAATGATGTGAGGTGTTAAGTTCAAAAAATAATCACCACTCTTGTAGACTTCTCTGCAGATTTTGAAAGTTATCTCAGCGAATTAAAAGGAGAATTTAACGATTTTATAAGTAAAGGTTTGAGAATGCCTCAATTAGACGCAACACAAATAATGACGAGTTTTGTTTTATCTGCAATCATTGGCTATTTGACAGGGTATTACGCAGATCAAAAAGGAAGAGATTTTACTACCTGGTTTATCCTTGGATTGCTGTTTAATTTCTTCGCAACAATCCTATTATTTTTTCTTCCCTCTATCAAGAAAGAGGAAAATATTAGGCCAACGATGACTATTGCAAAACCAGATCCTGCTATTTCTATTTCACAGCCACAACAACCCATTCCCCCCCCTAATTGGAAAGAGGAAGAAAATAAATTGTGGTATTATTTAGATCAAAACCATGAACAAGTTGGACCTGTTAGCATCATTGCTTTACGGAATTTGTGGAATAGTGGGTTATTGGGATTCAATAGCTATGTTTGGGCTGAGGGAATGGACCGATGGCAAAAAGTTGATCAACTGACTAATCTCAAAGAAGCGTTAAGCAAACATAGCCTTTAAATAGGCTTAAAGTTTAATTTGTTTATGCAAAGAATTAAAAGTAAGCCTCAATTTTTTTTAAAAATTATTTACAGATTAAATTGAGGGATAAAAAAAGGATGACAAAAGTCATCCTTGAGAATGCAGATTAAATTCTAAAGAATAGGGGATTACCAGCTTGACTTAGTCACACCTGGAATCATTCCCATAGAAGCTAGTTCTCTAAATGTCAAACGAGAGAGCTTAAACTTACGCATAAAGCCACGAGCACGGCCAGTCATTTGGCAACGATTTCTTAAACGTATAGGGGAAGAATCACGCGGCATTTTGTTAAGCGCGATGCGAGCTTGCTCTCTTTCTTCTTCGCTAAGATTTATGTTGTAACTTTTTTCGCGGAGCTCTTTTCTTTTATCCCATTTTAATTGGACGAGCCTTTCGCGGCGCTTTTGCTTTTCTACCGATGACTTCTTCGCCATGTTTTATTCCTTATTTTTTACGGGCTGGGCCTTTCTGGCGCTGTTTGCGATTAGGATCTTTTTTGTTAATAACATACAAACGACCACTGCGACGAACAAGTATATCGCCTTTAGAAGGATCAGCTTTGATCGATGCTTTGACTTTCATGAGAATTCCCTATTGAGTTAATCAGTGAAGGTTATAAAGTAAGCATTGTTTATAAATCAAGGTTCAATTTTATTCAAGAATTTTCTCAATCAAATAAGGCTTAAAAAGCGTTTGTTGGTGAATGGCTGAAATTAAAATTCTAATCAAGCTAAAGCTTACCATTCAAGGATAAAAGAATAAGAATGTTACCTTTCTGTTAAATACCTATAAAGAATTATTCCTTGCAATTATTCTTAAAAATCAATATTATTCTGGCCATGTTTAAACGTTTAAAAGCAAGCTAAGCTTTTATTAACATTGAATTTAAATTTAAGGAAATTTAGCCGTGAAGCGTACTTATCAACCCAGCAAACGTCGCCGTTCTTCTGAGCATGGCTTTTTGAAAAGAATGAGCACAGCCAACGGACGTAAAATTATTAGTAGACGTCGTAGACATGGACGTAAACAATTAACACGCGTTTAACTTATCGTTTTCCTAAGTCAATGCGCTTGCGTACGCGTAAGCAGTACCAGCGCATGGCTAATGGATCTTCTCGGTACATTGGACGATGGATTATTTTAGATCTTCGTTTCAATGATCGCTCTCACTCTCAATTAGGAATCACAGTCACACGCCGATTTGGTAAAGCTCATCACCGAAATCGATTTAAAAGAATAGTTAGGGAAGCTTTTCGCCTTTCCTATCATACATTTCCTCAAGCACTTCTTTTAAATGTTAAACCTCGTACACTTGCTCATCAAGCTAAAATGCAAGATATTCAAGCAGAATTAATAGAATTGATCGACCAAGCTTACAGGCACTATCAAAAATTAAGTTAAGTCATTGAATGATGGTTGATTAGATGAAGTTTAAAGCATCAAGACATTAACTTTTTTAAGATTTTGAATGCCATAAATTTAGTATTAGCAATTTCTGTACTGAAAAAACTTTAAAGTTTTTTCAGTACCGGTATCAAACAAGATTAATCAAAGCGTCTTTGAAGGAATAAGAAATTGATAATAAAACGCCACCAGGGTTGAGCAGGAGGTGTAATCTCTGCTTTGAACCAACATGTTCTGTGTTTAATTTCAACTGTAAGATTAGCCATTTGTTGTCTAAACGTTTTTAAACAACTTTCAATTTTTTTAACATTTGAAAAACACTTAATCATGTTGCTTTCCAAACTAACTGTTCTCTCTTTGAAAGTATTTTGCACCACACTAAAACTAGATTGTAACTCAAGAAATTTCAAGTAATCTTGTTTAAGCAAATTTTTTTCTATTTCGGGGGTTGAAATGTGCGCTAATGAAGAGTGTATAGTCACTCGTTCTTGAAGAGCAACAAGACTGTTTAAAAGATCAGCCCCTTTTTTTAATTCAGCTGATCTAGAATTATTTCTTCTTACGTTAACAGTCACTCTTTCTCCCTCCATAATTTTATAGCCGCTTAAAAGCGTTCTGAGATTAACTAATCTTTTCTCAATTTTTTTCTGATAAGCCCTGATCATAGCAATCTCAAATTTTCGTTGAGCCATCTGGCTTGGCAAAAGTTCAGTGTTTGTTTCTGCTTCTAGTTCACGAAGACGCTGTGCTATTCTTCTTTGATTTTCATCGTAGCATCTACTTTGTTTTTTCATTCTGTTAAAATGCAGGTAATAACTTTCACATCTAAATTGGTCTGCAGATTCACCCTCTAAAGATTTTAATGTTTTTTGATGAACTAAAATTTGCTCTTCTAATTCTGCAAGTTTAGTGTTTATTGTAGTTACAATTTGAGTTACTTCATGTGAAGTGCGAGGTGGAGAATTTTCTGGAAGTCTGTTTAAATCATTAAGAGAAATTTTTAAATTAAGACGTCGTTGTTCTAGCAATTTAAACACTGTTTCTGCGCGGTGAGCAATCCCAAAATGAGGGACAAACCACCCTCTAGTATTGCCTTGGTGTATTTCTTTTAAATGCATTTGCTCTGTTTGCATCTTTTCATACTGAATTCTATAAACATCTTTTCTTGTTTGCATTAATTCTTCTATTCTAAGAGATTGTTCAGTTAAAACTTCGTAAGAGGCTTGATCTTGCTCCTTTATTTGGCTGTAGGCCTCTCTTTGTAAGATCGATAATCTGCTCGCATCTAATTCATAAGACTTATTTTTTTGGGAAACAGCGAGAGCAAAACTGGCTACCATTCCAGATAGACATGTCAAAAATGACATCGTAATAGTTTGGCTTCTGTCAGAGGTATTTCTAATAATTTGTTCCATTTCTGCTTGATCCTCAGGAGTAAACCAAGTATTTAAACGAATAGGAGTTTGCCTTTCAATAAACGCCATAATCTTAGTTGCTAATGTTTGGACTAAAGGACCTTCAGCTTGATGAGAAACATGAGCTAAAATTAAAGGAGAAGTAGGAGCAGAAATTGGATCTGCTTCAACAGATTGCTCTGCTTCGCTTGTGGGAATCGCAGAAAAATTACTTGTGCTATCTGAATGAGTCTCTCTAAATCTGTTTTGAGGGGGAGTCCCTGAATTTTGAGTCATTGGCGTAGGAGAAATTTGAGTACATAAAATGCCATTTGCGCGAGGAGAAGCTTCTGGTAAAGGTAAGGGAGAAATGAATGGAGGAATAGGGGGATGGGGTGGGATTGCTAGATTTTGACTTGATTGTTCTCCTTGTAGATTTGTTCCATCGTGAGTAGTTGATGATGATCTTAAATCTACTATATGCATAAAAATAACTCCTTGTTTGATTATTGGAGACGGAAATCTTATTAACTTTTTTGTTTTTAAAACGTCCAAAAAATAATTTTTTAACAAGTATAAGAATCGACTCTTTCCTAGTTTGTTAAAGCAGGAAAAAGACAAGCGATCATTTGTCAGTTTTATATCCAGTGTTAGCTAATTAAGAAGCTCTAGCTTGTGTAAATATAAGAGCAAAAGGTCGTTAGGGGGGTGAGCAGATATCAAATGTGCATCTAATCCTCTGTTTACTTTAAACTAAAATTATTTGTTAAGAAAATTTTTATTTAAATCAATTACACATTATTAAGTATTTAAAAATGAGCGGATTAAACGATTAAGATAATATTTAACCCTTGTTAAGAAAACGGCTGTTGTTAATAAAAGACCGATCTGTCAACCTTTTGAATTGTTTTTGGTAAACTTAGTCCTTATCTCATATGTAAATGAGCAAAATTAGAAATTGTATCGATGGAAAAAGAATTAGAAACTTTAAATCCAGAGCAGAAGCATGCAGTTAAGCTCATTAATGGAAGAGTATTAATTTTAGCTGGAGCTGGAAGCGGAAAAACTCGCGTGTTAACAATGCGAATGGCTTATTTAATTCGTTATTTAAATGTTTCACCCAGAGCTATTTTAGGCTTAACTTTTACAAATAAAGCGGCCGCAGAAATGCGTCATCGATTGGCAAATTTTGTAGATTCAAAATTAGCCAAGCAAGTGACCTTGTGCACATTCCATGGATTTTGTATGCAGATTCTGCGCCAAGACATTGCCAAGCTTGGTTATACAACTAAATTTAGTTTGTACGATGAACAAGATGTGCAACGATTAATCAACATGATTGTTCGCGATATTTTGCAGCATGAAGGGGAACTTCCCTCTTTAACTTCTACGCTCAACGCCATTCGACATGCAAAAAATAAAGGAATTTCTCCTGAAAATATCGAAATTTCTGAGTCAAAATGGCACAATTCATTTGTTCAAGATGTTTATCGCCGTTTACAAGCAAGTATGAGAGCATATAATGCTGTCGATTTTGACCATCTTTTAAGTTTGACTGTTGAGTTGTTCGAACGATTTCCGGATGTTTTAGAAGCTTATCAAGAACGATTTCGCTATATGATGATTGATGAATATCAAGACACGAATCCGATTCAATATCGACTTGCCTCTTTACTTACTTCTAAATACCAAAATTTATGTGTTGTTGGTGATGACGATCAGTCTATTTATGGTTGGCGAGGTGCAGATGTTAAAAATATTTTAGAATTTGAAAAAGCAACTGTCATTAAATTAGAACAGAATTATCGCTCGACAAATTTTATTTTAAAAGCTGCAAATGCAGTTATTGATCACAATCAATATCGACATAAAAAAAAATTATGGAGTGAGAAAGGAGAGGGACATCCTATTGAGGTCTTTCATACACCGAATGAGCTAGAAGAAGCTCAAGTAGTAGTTAAAAGAATTGTAAAAATGAAAGAGAGTTTAAATTTACAGTGGAAAGACTTTGCCATTTTATATCGATCTAATGCTCTATCTCGTCAATTTGAAACGGCTCTCATGAGACAGGTTTGGAAATTTCAGAATCGGTGGATTCAAGGAATTCCTTATGAAATTTTTGGAGGCACAGAATTTTATGAACGAAAAGAAGTTAAAGACTTATGTGCTTATTTGAGATTAATCATTAATCCGGCTGATCAAGAAGCTCTGCTACGAATTGTGAATCAACCAAGAAGAGGAATTGGCGAAGATAGCTTAGATCTATTGACGACACATAATAGGCAGTTTCAAAGGCCTCTTTGGGATGTTTTAAAAGAGGTTGCAAATCAAAAAGGGGAAGGAGCTAAATTAATTTATCATGGAAAAGCCTTTAAAGGAATTTGTGAGTTTACTCATTTAATTAGCGAAGCAAAAAAACGGTTCCAAGAAGGTAATTTAGCAGAAAATTTGAAATGGCTAATAGAGCAAATAAATTATCAAAAAGCCATTAAAGAGGAAGTGAAAAGTCAACAAATGAGGGACTTTAAATGGGAAAATATTCAAGAATTTGTTTCTTCTTTAGCTGAATTTGAACAGCAGGCACAACTCAACCCCGAATTAGAAAGCTCTTTAGAAAATTTTTTGGGAAATATGTATGTAGATAATAAATTTAATCAATCGACAAAAAATAATCGTCATGAAGACCGCGTAAGTTTACTTACATTTCATAGTGCAAAAGGGCTTGAATTTCCAGTTTGTTTTTTAGTTGGTATGGAAGATCATATCATTCCACATGAAAAAAGTATGAAAGAAACAGGAATCGAAGAAGAAAGAAGATTGATGTATGTTGCAATTACTCGTGCTCAGCAGCATTTAACAATAAGTATGGCTCAGCAACGTAAACGTATGGGTAAGGATATGGCTAGTCGCCCATCGAGATTTTTATTTGAAATTCCGAAAGAGTTATTGAAAATGACGGACTGGAGAAATTAAAAAAATAATTCTGAATCCTGATTTTTTTATCGTGATCCAGAATCAACTTTAAATAATTATCGATAATAAGTGTTAAAGTGGTTCATAGAACCCGAGAATTGGCCTGGATTGAGTTTTTGTAGTAATTCGTTGATATAAACAGCAGGCCCACCAGCTTTGTAATTAACGGTAAACAAAAGTTGTCCACTTGCGTTGATCACAACAAGAGTGGGGAATGCATTGATGTTATAGCGTTGTAATAAAGTACTATATGGAGATGACATAATAGCATCTTCACCATAGTCTGGAAATTCGGCTTTGAAGAAGATAAATTGATTGCCCACACCTTGTGCAAATTCAGGCTTAGTTAACACCTCTTTTTCTAATTTCATGCAAGCTGGACACCAATTTGTGCCTGTAAATAATAAAATGATGGGTTTTCCTGTCGACTGAGATTGGGCAACAGCTTCATGATAATTTGTTATCCAAGTCAAAGAGTGTTCATTAAGGTTTTGTGAGCCAAAATGACGAGAAGATTGATCATAGGTTTTGCTTTGATTCATTTGTCCCTTTGTCGTTGGCTGGGCATATGTTTGATTAGGGTAAGCCTGCTGATTGGAGGGAGATTGGCCAAATAAGGGGATAATAGCAGTTAAAGTTAAGGTGCCACTGATTAAGAAAGTGGTTATTTTTTTCATTTTTCATTCCTTTCTTGAATTTATGCTTAATGAATATTAAAATATTGGGCTAAATTCTTATTTTATTGCACAATTAGACCAAAATTAAAATCGATTAAAAATAGCAATGTTGTGTAGACCTATGGGTAATGGGCTTTAATTTTGATTAAACTTAAATCAGTATCATTTTGCAAAAAAGAAGAAAGTCATGTTTTGTTTGCTATTTGTTCAAATTCCAACTTAAGGCAATTAACTCAATAATGCAACCTTTTCCTCCCACTGTTATTATTCGACATCGGCTTGAAAATCTAAAAAAATGTAGTTTGCGTGGTTTGGAAACAAGAAAAGATTTTGTTTTTTTGAAATATCCTTATGAAAAATTACCAGATTTACAAGGATATATTATTTTATCAGTCAATGCTCCACCTCTCACTAATGAAGATTGTAACAGAGGATTACTTGTTTTAGACGCGACCTGGCGTTATGCAAGAAAGATGATACAGCCATTTGAAAATCAAACAAATTATCTATACCGAAGTCTACCGCATCATTTTCGGACAGCTTATCCTCGTTATCAGGATGATTGTCCAGATCCAGAGAGGGGACTTGCATCAATAGAAGCTATTTATCTGAGCTATTATTTAATGGGGCGCTCTGTTTCAGGTTTATTAGATTTTTATTTCTGGAAAGAACAATTTGTTCAAATAAATAAACTAATTAATTGACTTTTAAAACAAAAGAAATAATAATTTTATTAAAATTGTTTAATTATTAAATTAAAATTAGGCGATAAATGCTTACAGCTTTAAGTAGTCAATTAGATCAGCTGGAAAATATTCTATGGACTTATGCAGGAGTTCCCATTGTCATATTGTTGGGGCTATATTTATCTTTAAAATCAGGTTTTTTTCAAATTCGACATTTACCCACCGTTTTTAAGACATTTTTCAGTTTTATGCGACTACGCAGTTCAGAAAATCAACATGGTGTTCATCCTCTCAAAGCTTTTTTTGCTGCAGTAGGTGGATGTGTAGGAATTGGTAATATCGTGGGGATTTGTACAGCCGTTCAACTTGGCGGGCCTGGAGCCTTATTTTGGATTTGGATGACTGCTTTAGCAGGGATGATTTTAAAATATTCAGAAGTTTACTTGGGTTTGCGCTATAGAGTTCCCAATGCAAGTGGGGGATATAATGGGGGACCTATGTATTTTTTGCAAAAAGTCTTTAAAACTAGCTGGATTCCTAAACTTGTTTGTGTATTGCTGTGTGTTTACGGAGTAGAAGTTTATCAATTTAGTGTCATCTCCACTAGTATTACAACAAACTTAGGCATCAATCCTTATTTGGTAACAGCGACCTTACTGATGCTTGTGGTTTTTGCGGGAAGTGGAGGAGTTCGTCGGGTAGGAACTATCTCAAGTACGAGTTTACCAGTTTTTGTTGTGATTTATGTAGGAATGGGAATGTGGGTATTGTTCAATAATCTTTCCGCTTTACCTACAGTAATTCAGCAAGTATTCACTTCTGCTTTTTCAGGGCATGCCGCTATTGGAGGGTTTGCTGGAGCTGGAATTATGAGTACTATGTCGTATGGAATTCGAAGAGGGTGCTATACAGGTGATATTGGAGTGGGATATGCATCTGTCATTCATAGTGAAACTAGCGTGCAAATTCCAGAAAAACAAGCCTCATTAGCTATTTTCGATATTTTTCTCGATACATTTATAGTTTGTACAACCAGTCTTTTCTTGATTTTAACCACTGGATTTTGGCAGGAACCCATAGAGGCAGGTCTCTTAGTTCAACTATCTCTAGGGCAATATTTCCCTTATATGCATTTTTTCATGCCTATTTTTTTGTTTATGCTTGGTTATAACACAATCAATGCTTATTTTTGTGTTGGATTAAAATGTGCAGAATACCTCTCACCTAAATTTGGCCGGGGCGTCTATTATATTTACGCGATGGTAGCCTTAGTTCTGTTTTCTTTTATGGGAACAAGCCAAGCACAAACAGCAATGGCTATTGCTGGTGTTTCTTTATTGATTATTAATGGGTATGGAATTTTCATGCTAAGACATGAAATTTCATTCAATCTTGTGAGAGAAGAGGCACGTTTATCTGAAAGCCATCCCCTTGCAGAAATTTCGTAACTAAAAATTTGATGTTTCTTACTTCTGAAATTGTTATTTAATTTATAGAGGAATTATTTTTTTGAGGAATATCCAAAAAGTTGTCTTACGCAAATAAGGGAATTGGAGTCATAATAACTTTATTTCAAATTATCATTTGTTGAGATGATTTCCAATTAGATGAGTATTTTGTTCTCAACAGAATAATCTATTCATTTTTAATGTTTATAAATCAACTGTAAAAAGGAAATTTTTCGAGATTTAATCAATTAAATCTCGTTTTAGGCTATTTTTAGATGTCAAAAGCTTCATAATATATTGTTTATTGGCATAGACATATTCTACACCCGAAAGTAAGGAATAAAGAGCGGCTGCTAATACAACTATCATGCTAATATATTGTAGCGAATGAAGAGGTAAATAGCCCAGCGAATAAGGAATTAGCAAAATAATGACAGTAAATGAAGCTAGGGCTTGAAAGACAGCTTTAATTTTACCGCTAGGTCTAGCAGCAAGTGCGAATCCTTTTAAAGCACAAATAGTTCTTAAAGTGCTTACAACAGAATCTCTATAAATAAAAATAAAAATCAAAAGCATGGGAAGCTGGACAGGAGGAAGTGTAAAAGTTAGAAAAATTGAAATTCTATAGATGCTGTCTGCCATAGGATCTAAAATTTTACCCAGATCCGTAACTTGATTATATTTACGTGCAAGATATCCGTCACAGGCATCAGATAATTCTGAGATACCTAAAAGGAAAAGTAAAATATAAGGCAAAGTTGTCATTTGGATATTTAAAAACTCATATTCTAAATAAACCAATAGAAAAATGGGGCTAATAAAAATACGAAAAAAAGTCAGACAATTAGGAATACTCAAGATAATCTTCCTTTCAACCATCGCTGATAGTTATATTAGAAATCCAAAACTCAGACGAGAAAGGGAGAATAGCTATATTTTTGTATTAATTCAAGAGTCCCTTTAATTTTTTGCTGAGATAGCTTGATAAATTTTCAGATAACAATCTGAAGATTGATTCCAGCTAAAATCCATTTTCATTCCATTAAGCATCAACTGACGCCATTTTTCAGGTTCTTCAAACCAACAATGAATAGCGCGGTCGATGGCAGAATCTATTCCATTAGCATCCGGATTGTCAAAAACATATCCATTTTTTTTATCAGGTTGTTGATCTGTATGATCGACGTCGATAATTGTATCAGCTAATCCTCCTGTGCGACGAACAATGGGAACAGTGCCATATTTAAGAGCAATGATTTGTGTAAGGCCGCAAGGTTCAAAAAGTGAGGGAACAATAAACATGTCAGAGCCCGCATAAATGAGATGAGCAAGTTCTTCGCTATGATGCAAAATTAAGTGAATATGTGGATGGTCGGTGTATTGATGCTTTAAACGATGAAATTCATCATTAATACTAGGGATAGGACTTGAGCCTAGTAAGATAAACTGTCCTTTTTTTTCAACGATATGTCTAATCGTATGTTTAATCAAATCGATTCCTTTTTGTGGGACAAGTCTAGTTATGCATCCAATAATAGGTCTATGTTCCTCGGCTAAATAAAGTTTTTCTCTTAAAAATTTTTTGATAAAACCTTTTTTATCAACGGTATTTCGATCTTTTTTATTTTTAGGCATTTCTCTTAAAGAATAATGAGCGGGCAAAAATCGATCAATTTCTGGATTCCAATAAGAGTAGTCAATTCCATTTAAAATCCCTTTGAATTTATGCTGATATTCTACTAAGGTGGCTTCAAGTCCTCTTCCTTCCTTCGGTGTTAAAACCTCTTTTGCATAATTAGGAGATACAGTGGTTACGAAATCTGAATAAACGATGCCGCCCTTGAGCAAATTAATTAAATGAGGGTAGAGATTGTCTTGCATAAAACTATGTTGCTGATATCGATTGCCATCGAGGCCAATGTAATTCAAATCATGTGCTGCACATTTTCCCTGATATTCCATGTTGTGAATTGTAAACAATATTTTTGGTTTTGTGTACCCAAGCTTTTGATACATGTCTTTGTACAGAGGCGCAATAACAGCTGTTTGCCAATCATGGAGATGAATAATATCCGGCAAAATAGACTTTTTATACAAAAACTCTAAAGCTGTACGAGAAAAGTATAAGAAACGTTCGAGATCATCTTCACAACCATAAAAGCAGCCGCGATTAAAAAAGAAGCGGGGGTGATGGGGTTCAATAAAATAAACTTTTAAATTTTCCACCCATCCCATCCAAACTGTATTGAAAAACCATTCTCCATTATAAAATGAGGGGAGTTCAAAATAATCCACTGTCAAGTCTCGGATTTGCTCGCTATCCATGCAATCATACTTAGGGATAATGATGTCAACATCATGCCCTTTCCAAGATAACTCACGGCAAAGACCTAGAACAACGTCTGCTAATCCTCCAACTTTAGCTAAAGGGGCAAGTTCTGAGGCTATATGAATGATGTGCATGACAAGCTCCGATTCTGAATTAGCATTTTCATTGAATTTTAATATTTTTTACTTTCTATTGGCAGTTTAGTGTTGGTTATTTCAATCAATAACGGATAATGATTAAATATTTCCACAAACAAATATATTTTTGAAGTTTAGACTTCGAATATTTGATTTAGATTTTTATCGAAATTTGTCTATCTCTGAATTTTTTGAAAAGACAATCTTTTAAAAGTAGCTATTTTATCTATTTTTTTTGAATTCATAAATCTCTAAATATTTATGTTTAGCTGCTTAATTTAATATTTTTTTCTTGTTTTTCTTGTTGCAAAAAAATCAAACCAAGAATATTATGTTATCTTTGTTAAAGCGATCGGTTCATCGATGGGGTGTAGCCAAGCGGTAAGGCAGCGGTTTTTGGTACCGCCATGCGGAGGTTCGAATCCTTCCACCCCAATGTTATAGGCAATTCAGATGCCCTTTTGCCACCAACCACTATTATTTGCTGGATCTTCACATCCCATTCTTGCAACTGAAATTGCCCAACAACTCAAAATTTCTCTTGGTCAAATGCAGTTAAGCAAGTTTCCTGATGGGGAAATAGGGGTGCAGCTTTTAGAGAGTGTGCGTGGTAAAGATACTTTTGTTTTACAATCGATTGCTCTTGATCCCAATTTTTATTTGATGGAATTACTAATTATTGTTGATGCCCTCAAAAGAGCATCAGCGCGAAATATTATAGCAGTGATTCCTTATTATGGATATTGCCGACAAGACCGTAAAGATAAGTTTGATGTGTCAATTACAGCGAAACTCGTTGCAAATTTATTGGTAGAAGCCGGCATAACGCGAATTTTGACAATGGATCTTCATGTAGATCAATTGCAAGGGTTTTTTGATATTCCTGTAGATCATCTTAGTGGACGTCAACTATTGATTGATGAATTACAGAAATTAGATTTAACTAATAGTATTGTTGTAGCTCCCGATATAGGAAGCGTCAAAACAGCTCAAACTTTTGCAAGTCAGCTCAGTGTTGGTTTTGCAATCGTTGATAAGCACCGGAAAAGTGCTATAGAAGTTGTAGACTATCACCTAATCGGGGATGTTAACGGAAAAGATGTACTTCTCGCTGACGATATCTGCTCAACTGGAGCAACATTAATGTCAGCAGCGAAAGCATGCCAAGAGAAGGGAGCAAATCGTATTTTTGCTGCATTTACCCACGGTTTACTTGTGGATGATTCAGTTAAGCAGATAGAAAATAGTTTGCTCGAAATAGTATGGATGACGAACACCATTCCTCATACTAAACGGTTAAAAGAAGCTTCTAAGCTTAAAACCGTTTCCATAGCCTCTCTTTTGACTCATGCCATCCAATGCATTGTATCGGATGAGTCCATTTCTTCTTTATAACATATATAAATGTGTGATAAACTTTTTTTTGAAAAAATGACTGAAAAATTTAGTAACGTAAGTTTTAAATAAGAAAAAAATCTATTTCAAACTATCTTTAGTAGGCAGGCTTCAAGTTTATCTTTTTAAAATTTATTTAACTTTATCCTTTTTGGGGGATTCATGAAATTGAAAGCAATATTAAGAACAGGCAAAAGCAAAAGCGAAATCAATCGCCTTCGCCGTGAAGGAATGATTCCAGCTGTTCTATATGTGAGAGGAAAAGAAGGCGAAACCTTAGCAATTAACAGTGCTGAATTTAATTCTTATCTACGTCATGTGAAATCTGGTCATCTTCCTACAACAATTTTTACCTTAGTTGATGAAAAGGGTTCAGAACGTCGTGTATTAGTGAAAGACATTCAGTATGCGATTACAACTTATCAAGTAATGCATCTTGATTTCGAAGAACTTATCGATGACCATAAAATTAATGTTAAAGTTCCTATTGAGTGTACAGGAACTGTAGATTGTGTGGGGGTTAAATTAGGTGGTGTACTTCGTCAAGTCATTCGGCATGCACGTATACGTTGTTTACCAAAAGATATGCCATCTTTCTTTGAATTAGATGTGCAAGAGCTGGGACTTAAGCAGTCTAAGCGCTTAAAAGATATGAATATTCCAGAAACAGTACGCCCTCTTATTGATATGAATGAGGTTGTAGCTGTTATTGTAAAACGTTAAGCTTTTTTAAGATGTGACAACTTCAACTTCGCAATCGTATCTTTTTGTAGGGCTTGGTAATCCAGGGCTTCAATATGAATTAACAAGGCATAACATGGGTTATCTTGTTATAAAAAGTTTAGCGAACAAGTTGGGATGGTCATTTAAAGAAGATAAACGTTTTAATGCTTTAATATCGAAAGGAATGGTTGAAAACAAATCTATCCACCTAATTTTGCCACTTACCTATATGAATTTAAGTGGAACAGCTGTTAAGCGTTATTTAGATTTTTTTAAATTGCCCATGACAAATCTATTTGTTGTGACAGATGATATATCTCTTTCATTTGGAAAGTTGAAATTGAAAACAATGGGAAGTGCGGGTGGGCATAACGGTTTAAAAAGTGTAGAGACTCATTTAGGAACCTCTCACTATAATCGTTTAAAAATGGGAATTGGACATCCTGGCGAAAAAAAATTTGCTAGTTATGTTTTAGATGTTTTCACTCAAGAAGAATTACAAGTTTTAGCGACTTTTGTTGATCGTGGAGTAGAAGTTTTACTCCGCTTAATTAAAGAGAGCGTTTCACAAGTGATGAACGCGGTTAACACAACTCCTAGCAAAGACAGATTAATGCCTTTGCCTAAAAAGCTTAAAAAAGCTTTAGAAAAGGAGTCAATAGATTTAACAAAACCCCCTTTGCAGGGTTAGGAGAATATACATGAGTCAAAAAGTACAAAACCTTTACGAAGGAATGTATGTCATTAGCGCAACGCTCAGTGATGATGCTCGCCATAAGGCTTTAGATAGAATTCAAACTGGAATTACTGGTCGTGGAGGAGAAATAAAAAAACTTCATGAGCAAGGAAGACGCCGTTTAGCTTACGAAATTGATGGCCACCGCGAAGGCTATTATTATCTCGTTTATTTTACAGCTCCTTCTGCAGCTATTTCTGATCTTTGGCAAGAATATCATTTGAATGAAGACCTTATTCGTTTTATTACTCTACGCACTGACGAAGTGATGGAGAAAATTGAATTTAAAACTCTAGATGAACAGCAGTAAGGAGTAGATTTATGCTACAAAGAAAACCAAAATATAATTCTGACTACTCTGATGCCCGCTCTAAAAAGCGTAAGCGTTGCCCTTTTACTGCGGCAGGAATTAGAGAAATTGATTACAAAGATATAGATACTTTGACAAAATTTATCACTGAACGTGGTAAAATCTTACCAAGACGAATTACAGGCGTATCTGCTTATCATCAAAAGAAATTGACAGCAGCCATTAAACGCGCCCGTCATGTGGCGTTGTTGCCATTTGTTGCTGAAGTTTAAGAATCATACGAGGAGATAACAGTATGGCACAGTTGTTGTTAATAAAAGATGTGGAAGCACTTGGTAGAAGTGGTGAAATCGTTAACGTGAAGCCTGGTTTTGCTCGTAACTTTTTACTTCCCCAAAGTTTAGCCGTTATCGCTGATAAAAACACCTTGCGTATGCAAGAGCGTTTAAAATCTGAACGTGAAAAACGGGCGATTGCTGATAAGAAAGAATCAGAAGCAGTTGCTATGCAAATTGAAGGAATGACTTTAGTACAGGTTGTTAAAGTGGACCAAGAAGGGCATATGTATGGTTCTGTAACAGTGGCGGAAATCGTCCACCTTATTCAAGATCACGCAAAAATTGAACTTGAGAAAAAAGACATTCAATTAAAGCATCCGATCAAGACAACAGGAGTGCATTCTCTCGTTGTTAAATTAAAAGAAGGTGTAACGGCAAACTTTAATTTAAAAGTGATGTCTGAAGAAGGATATCGTGCGAGTTTAGAAGAACAAAAAGCTTAAGGCGGCTTAAGCTTTCTTGTTCTAATTTGTAAGGCGCAATTAAATTTAATTGCGCCTATCTATTATTGAGTTAATAAATAGTATGTTTTCCATTCGATTATTTTCACCGGCAAAAATAAATTTATTTTTAAAAGTTATTGGCAAAAGAGCGGATGGGTATCATGAGCTTTCCTCACTTTTTCAAACAATCTCTGCTGGGGATATTTTAACATTTCAAAGGCAGACAGTAGATACGCTCACCTGTTCAGATCCTTATCTTCCCACCGATGATTCTAATTTAGTTCTTAAAGCCATGCGTTTATTTCGTTCAAAAACTGGTTTGGATTTACACTTACGCATTCATTTAGATAAACGACTTCCTTCTCAAGCAGGGCTTGGAGGAGGTAGCAGTAATGCTGCGACTACTCTTTGGGCTTGTAATCAACTAGCAGGAGAAATCGTAACAACAGAAGAGTTAATGCAATGGGGATCCGAAATTGGGGCAGACATTCCTTTTTTCTTTTCCAAAGGAACTGCTCATTGTACTGGCAGAGGAGAATGTGTAAATTCTTTAGACCCTTTAGCTCATTGTAAAATTTGGATTGTTAAGCCTCCTTTTGGACTTTCGACTCCTGAAGTTTATAAGCACTTAAATTTCTCTCAGTCTAATGAAAATAATAACGATTATGCAAGCTTTAAAGAAAAACCTTATTTTAATGATTTAGAAGCTTCGGCTTTTGAAATCAAACCTGAATTAAAAATACTAAAAAATACTCTTCTGTCTTCTGGTTTTGATACAGTGCTTATGTCTGGGTCAGGATCTTCTTTTTTTTGTATTGGTCAAGGGCAAATTCCTGCTTCTTTTAAAGCTTTTTCTGCGTACTTTATCAACCGTTCATCCAATCGTTGGTATTCTACGCTGCCCAAATTAACCTGACGCTTGTTCCATTAGCCCTAGGAATGCCAAATTTATTTTTCCAAAATTTAATTTTTAGTTCTTTCTTGTCTTATTTATGATAGACTATAGATTTATTTATTTTTTTTGATGAGTTCGAATAATGAAAATATATGATGATCAATTAATAGTAATCACAGGTGGAGCTGGATTTATTGGCTCTTGTCTTGTTCGCTATTTGAATAACAAAGGAATGACGAATCTCCTGATTGTTGATGAACTTGGGCACAGTGAAAAATGGAAAAATCTTGTTGGTAAAAAATTTGTCGACATCATTCCTAAACATCAATTATTTAATTGGTTAAATGGAAAAGAATCCTTGATTGAAGCGTTCGTTCATTTAGGAGCTTGTTCAAATACATTAGAGAAAGATGCTAGTTACCTTTTAGAAAATAATTACCGCTATACAGTTCAATTAGCTGAGTATGCGTTAAAACATGAACATCGCTTTATTTACGCTTCTTCAGCAGCCACTTACGGAGATGGCTTAAAGGGATTTCAAGATAAAGAAAACGAGTTGTACTCGCTTGAACCTTTAAATATGTATGGCTTTTCTAAGCAGCTTTTTGATCAATGGGCTTATACAGAAGGAGCCTTAGAAAAAATTGTGGGATTAAAATACTTTAATGTATTTGGTCCTAATGAATATCACAAAGGGCGAATGGCCTCAGCTGTGAATAAAATGGTGCCAGAAATTTTAAAGGGTGAAACAGTCAAACTTTTTAAATCAAGCGAACCTCATCTTTATGCAGACGGAGAGCAAAAAAGAGATTTTATTTATGTCAAAGATGTTGTTAGAATCACGTGTGCATTTTTAGAAAACGACGTTGGAGGTTTATATAATGTTGGTAGCGGGGAAGCTTCTACATGGAATTCCTTAACATATGCTGTTTTTAAAGCTCTCGATTGTCCTGTCAAAATTGAATATGTTGACATGCCAAAAGAATTGGTTGGGAAATATCAAAATTACAGTCGTGCAGATACAAAAAAACTTGAAACGATACTAAAAGATCAATCTCATCCCATGCTTTTGGAAGCTGCTATTGAAGATTATGTAAAAAACTATTTGGTGACGAAGAAAATATGGTAGCGTTAGCAAATACATTGCGAGATTTAAAACCTGTTAAGGTAGCAGTAATTGGAGATTTCTTATTAGACACTTATACTATAGGAAGGGCTAAAAGAATTTCTCCTGAAGCTCCTGTTGCTGTCATTCATGTTCACCATGAAGAGCATAAACCAGGAGGAGCCGGAAATGTTGTGCTCAATTTAATTTCGTTAGGTGCACAGGTAACAGCGATAGGTAGAACAGGTAAGGATTGGGGGGGCGATGTTCTTTGCAATATCTTAAGTCAAGAAGGAGTTGATACGTCAGCTATTTTCAACCAACAAAGATACAGAACACCTGTCAAAAACCGCGTTATTGCAGAAAATCAACAAATTGTCCGCATAGATTTTGAAGAAATTGTCTCCCTTGATACTCAATTAGAGCAAGAAATCATTCTTGCTATCCCAACCTTTATGCATGATGTTCAAGCGATCGCGATTTCCGATTATGGTAAAGGTTTTCTAACAGATCAGCTCCTTAAAGCTATCATTGATTATGCTAATAAAAATGCCATTTTGGTTGTAACAGATCCAAAAGGACACGACTTTTCTAAATATACTCAAACAACTTTAATTAAACCTAACCTTTCGGAAGCTTATGCAGCAGCTGGGTTACCGCCTTCAACACCACTTGATTTAGTTGCTCAAAAAATCTTGCATATCACTCAAGCACGCTTGTTAATGATTACCCGTTCAGAAGCTGGTATTTCCCTTTTTGAATCGTCGGGAACTCGGCAGGATTTCCCTGTTCACGCAAAAGAAGTTAAAGATGTTACGGGTGCTGGCGATACCGTGTTGGCTATGCTCACTTATGCTTTGGCGAATAAAACTACTTATTCAGTAGCAGCTCAACTTTGCAATGTCGCAGCTGGAATTGCCATTGAGCAGGTGGGATGCGCAAGAGTCACTTTATCAGATGTCGCTTACAGATTATTTCAACATGATATGAAACATAAAGTCTTTGATCATGAGCAAGTGTTTGTACTTCGAGAAGTCCTGAAGAAAAATCCTTTCAATCTGCTAATTATACAATGTATTGAAAGCATCTCTTTATCTCTTTTTCAATCGATTCAAGAGTTGACAGTTGGCGAGCAACCTCTTTTAATTTATGTAATAGATTCCGAGCTTTCTCGATTGGGAATAGATATGCTTGCCTCTTTAAAAGAGGTTAGTTTTATACTTATCCAGCAAGATAATCTAAAGTTTTTATGCAGCGATGTAAAACCTGCTAAATCATATGCCTATGATGGTCATCACCTTCAATGTGTGGATCCTGAATCTTATCTTTTAAATGTTTGGCTGCATGACGATTTAAAACTTCCAGTCACTTTGAATTAACAAGATTTAGGAATTTCTATATTTTTTAATTTTTGATTACATGTTTTGATAAATATGAGTGATGGTTTTGTAAACAATCCTATATTCAAATAAACGCTATACTGTGTTAACAGGTATTTATTTTTGCAAGAGGGTTTTAGCATGAATATCAAATCAATTTAGCTTTTCAATGGGAATGTCAACTGAAAGCTAAGAATTGGATGTTAGAGATTGTTGAAAAAGTTATTCTATTCCATTCAGCTATCTCTTAACTTTAAATGGAAATGATTGGATATTTTTTTAACAACCAAAAGAGTCGGCAGTATTTTTGTTCGCAAATTATGGCTATTTTTTTATGTGAGTTTGAATAATTGAAATATAGATAGAATTTGAGTTTTTCACATTCAAACGATATAAGCTAAACTCTGGCAGAATATTCACAGGGCCCTACCTTCAATAAATCCAGCGTTCAAGTTGAATAGTCCGATATACTTGATAAATAAGGCATAAATAACATATCGACTGAATGAGAAGTCTCGGTCCTGCGTGAGCAGACTTTTCAGTGATAAAAATGATAAAAATAGAAGAAAACTTGGCGAGCCCTGACAAAAGCTCCATCTGGAAGCGCAAGCTTAAAAATCATTTCGCTTAAATTTCTTTTGCTCGCCTCTTCAAATAAATATCTAGACACCGTTGATCCAATTTCTTCATCCGAATTTAGGATCACTTCTCAACTAATTTAGTCAGCATAAGAAGAATTTTCCAATGCCATCATTAACATCGTGATCAGAATAGTCAGTCCATTTCATGCCAGTCACTCTTGGGCCAATCCAAGTATAGTGGTTTTTCTCTACAACTACTTAAAGTGGGCTATAAGGAGAGCGAACAGGATCAAAATGTCTAGCGAATAAAATTTTAATTGGTGCTGGAGGACGTTTTCTTATTCTTAAAACTTACTTGCAGGGCGATTGAATTGGCTCTCATTTAGATCCTAACCTTGTCGAGCAGGAAGCTAAATTAATTCTATCTCATCTCCTAAACACAGGAAATTACGTCATAATAGAACTGTTAGTTTTTTCAAATCTTTCGTGTAATAAGAAAAAGAATGAATGGAAGACTAAATTTTGACGCGGATTTTGCAAGTAACCAGACTGGCTTTTCAATTCACTTTAAATAAAGAATAAGGATGAGGGCGGAATAAAATATCCATTTGTAATTCTCTATTTATTTGTCTATGGTCTTCATTGCATTAGATTTGTGAATGATTTAAAAATTATTTACATTAAAGAAAAAATCAACTTTTCAATTCGCTTGTGTATAAATTGGCGTATCCGCTAATGTGACTTCTACTAAGGGGCTGGCTTATGTTTTCCTCTTTTTTTAGACCCTTTCAATGTCAGTTTAGTTTGATCTTTTTCCTTAATTGAATCTATTTATCAGGAGAAATATGAGCAATTGTAGTCGAAAGCATTTACAAGAGGTTTTAGATAAAAATCCATCTTGTTATGTGCTCATTACCTGCGGAGAACCAACAGAAGATGGACAAATGCAAGTCGAAATGACTTATGAAGGTGATGTTACGTTGGCTTCTTATCTTTTACAAGGTGCACAATTGTGCATAGATCAAGAAGAAGAAGAAGAAGCGTGTATACAGTCTGCGCCAAAAATTCAGTTAGTAAAGTAAACTTTCTTGGTTAAAAGTAAGCTCTTTAAAATCCGAAATTTTAATTTCGGATTTTTTTCGCCAAGGGATTTGATCCATATTTCCTAATTATTTTAATAACTAGGCAAAAGGATGTTGGATAAAGTTATTGGGAGCCCTAAGAATGTTATTCGAGCCAAAGCTATTGGTATCATTTGCTTTGAAAATCGCCTCCTTGTTTGTGAAGTTTTAAATAATGAGGGGGTTGCTTAAAGATTGGTGTTCATTAGGAGGTGGGGTAGAATTTGGAGAAACCTTTGAAAAAGCTATTCGCAGAGAAATTTTTGAAGGGTTAGGATGTCAGATTACTATTCTTAATAATTCAACAGTTTGTGAAAATATCTTTGAGCATTATGGTATAAAAGAACATGAAGTAATTTAATGTTTCCATTTCTGCTTCATGATTCAGAAATTTATCAAAGACAAAGATTTCAGATTAAATAAGATAGCGGTTTTTTATATTGGGTAGAGTAAGCAGAATCAAATTGTTTTAAAAAACAGAGGAGGTTTTATTTCCTTTATCGCCGCTTCTTTCCAAAACTGAAACATTAAAGTAAAAGTCATTTTTTTTAATTTTCTTGAAAATATTCCATAAATCCCTTGCCAACAGCAAATTTTTCTAAAATTCTATTGGATAGAGAGTGGATAATTGATTGCAAAGAATCTTTTTATTTTAGTTTAATTTCTTGATTTTCTAACGCTCTAAAAATTTCTAAGGCGTAAGCTTGGCTTTCTGGTCGAAGAAATGGCATCGCTTTTTGTAAATAACCTTCTCTTTTTTCCTTCCACTTTTCAGTATCAATGAAAGTGATTTTGTTTTGATAGGTGAAAGGCATATTGTGAAGCATAGAGTCTAAACCCCTAAAACAAAAAACTACAAAGCAAAGCTCTTTCAATAATTCTTCTTGAATATGTTGGTAATGAAGTGCGACTTCTCCCATGGGATCTACCCCACCTTCACAAATATCCATTTCTTCCACAATTAAAATATAAGTTTGCTCTTTCGTTTTCGAATCAGAAAACTTTTTTGGAAGAGGATATAGCCATTTTTTAGGAACGATAATATGGTTTATATGATTGCGTATAATAAATTGACTCAGTGCTTTCGCACCTGATGCTCTCTTTAAGTAATTGTTTAACTGTTTTTTAGCTGAAACTGTATTTTGAAATTTCTTAAATAAATAATTTTTTACAGTTGGATGGCGAGCTACCATTAACTTGCGATGAACGCGATCAAGCACTTGGAATCCTGAGAGATGCCACTCTGTGGGAGAATCAAACATGTTTGGAGTTTGAAAAAGATTTTTTAAGGGAATTTGTAATGGGTGATTTTTAGGTAGTAAGTATTGCTTTATTTCATATTCTCTAGCATTTAAAGCTGGGAAAAGATAACAGAAAGATACCATCATTATTACATAGATTGAAAAAATTATTGTTTTTTTCATAGACCTCTTTTTGAAAAGGTAGTTTTGTCCATCAGCATTTTTTATAAGGTAAAAGTTAATAACAGGTACTGGAAATAAAGTCATTCCTTCAAATTTTCTATTTATTTTTTTATTGTGCTATTTAAGTAAGTTAACGATTTATCCTTGTTATTTTCGAAAAAATAATAAAGATCAATTTTTTAACTTATTTCTGAATAAGCGTTTTATTTTTTATTCGATAGTATTAATTGCACTAAAGGATTAAACTTTTAAACTATCTATTAAATCGCGAATTTTTTTTAGCTTAATTTTTAGGGTTCAAATTAAGTGTTTAGAAAATATAAATTCAAAAAGCAAGTAACTCGGTTGTAAATCTCACATTAGGTTTTAGTATGTTAAATCTTCAGTCTAAACTTTCATTTTTTCATTTTTTTTTCCTTTTTCTGATTGTTTTTGGCGAATTACCTGCCCAACTAGATCTCCAAAAACAAGAAAAAAACACTTGTCAAAACAAATTTCTCGAACCATATTTACTTCCTCGCAGACATCCTTTACACGATGCTTTAAAAATGATTTTTAAAGATTCAAAAATGTTTAAATCTTCTGATCATTTTAAACAAGCAGGTTTTAAAGTCATTCATGGTCACCGTAAACTTATGGTGGGATCCCATTATTATGTACAAGGTTATTTGTTTAAGAAATTCCCAAATAGTATGACGCAAGAGAGACAACTCGAAAATTTTATTAAGCGTCTCCAAGGGGCAGAAATTTTGCGTCAATACGTTTTAAAACATGGATTTAACCATCTGGTGGTGCCAAAAAAATGGCTTTATAGGTTACCTAAATCATTTTCTCAGGGTGATAAAGATCCATCTTACCTTTTAATTGTTGAAAACATGGACATTTATAATGATTACAAAAATCCGAACGGAATGTGCATGCAAATGTACTATCATATAAACATCGATGTATTGACAGAGCTTTGTACTGTTTTACATGCGGTGGGAGGATGCGATGCCTTTCCTCGCAATCAACCTTTTACAAAATCTGGAAAAATTGCCTTTGTAGATACTGAGCATGTAGGGAAAATGAAAGGACATTTTCTTAAGCATATCGTTCCAGTTTTAAATCCTGATATGCAAGCTTATGCTGTTGCTTTATGGAATAAGCTTGAGCAAGAGGAGCAAGAAAAATCTCATTTCCAGAGAGTTCGTCCTTAAATTTGTTTTGGGGCTCAAAAAATATTCAATGCATTTCTTAGTTTACAGAAACATAAGACGAGAAATGCATTTTCTATCAATTATTATTGAGTTCCATAAATACTTGGCCATTTACCAATCATATAAGTATGAAAAGAGACAAAGTGATATCCATCTCTTTTATAATAAACCCAATCAGCTAAATGAGCACTATTAGCCCATATTAAAGGGCGAATTTGAACTTGATCAGTGTGCCTTAAAGCATAATTATAATAAATTTCGTATTCGGAAGCACCTTTCTTTTCTGCTTCCACATCCACACAGTTACAGAAAGCAATCCAAAAAGCTTTTTTATGGTAATTCTCAACTGTCTTGAACATTTCTTTTAAAATAGGTTTTTGAAATAGCATATGATGACAAACACTATAAACTTCTGGATAAATTCTTTGGTAACCGGGAAGTAGTTTTTCTGCATGTCTAAAATACGGTTTTTTACCTGGAAAAGGACTGACGCAAAATAAACCTCCATGCCTCTCATTAATAAAGCTTACAGGATTCATAAAGAGGGTATCGGCATCGATGACTAACACATTAGAAGAAATATCGGGGATAACAAAAGCAGAATAAAGTTTGAGAAGTTGTTGAAAATACCAGCCAGCTCCTCGTCCCGTTTTTTTAAAAAAAGTCTCTGCCTTTTTTTTGTCTCCTCTCCCAATGACTTTTGTAATAGTGTCTTTGCTGAAGGGAAATTGACGTTCGTCAAACCATTCGGCACAGTCTGTTAATTTAGTTTCGGAAACCACAATCACACGTCTAATTAAAGCACCATTATCTTTAATTCCTTGAATGCAATAATCTAGGGTATTTCTATCTTTTGGATGAGAAACAATTACGACATCGATAGGATCGGCTTTAAGAGGATAGATTTTTTTGAGAGAGTCCTTTTTTTCAGCGTAGAGAAAAATATTTATACACATGAAAAATAAAATGTATAATAAGCGTTTATTCATACAAGCTCCCCGTCATTTGTCTTGAATCTTTTATAATCAGAAGAGTTATTAACAATATAAAAGTTTTTCGTAAATAAGATTTCTAGAACGGAACAACATTGTTTTTTTATGGATGTGATTTTTTTAAAATTAAATTGCTCCAGATGTTTAAAAAAAGATAACCCAGGGCTAATATGTTATTGTTAACTCTATTTGCATTTCTGATTGGGATGGTTACTGTCCTTTCTATTCCTATGTCTTCTATTTTATCGAGGTTAGACCTTCCAGAGAGAAATAAAAAAGAGAAATTGATGGTAGTGACTCTGTCATGGATGGGAACTTTTCTAGTCGGCTTTTGGCTATTGACGATCCTAGTAGCAAGCTTTGAGATTTCCTTTGTCACACTTCGCTACACAGCAGTTTTATGGATTGCTTTTTGTGGATTGGTATTAGTTTTTCCGACTTTT
Organism: Candidatus Protochlamydia sp. R18; assembly: GCF_000648255.1. Classification (NCBI taxonomy): domain Bacteria; kingdom Pseudomonadati; phylum Chlamydiota; class Chlamydiia; order Parachlamydiales; family Parachlamydiaceae; genus Candidatus Protochlamydia; species Candidatus Protochlamydia sp. R18. Next base: position 26,898 of record NZ_BASL01000737.1, read on the forward strand.
ACTTCTTTATTTGCTAAGTTTTTAGAAATTTCTCTTCAAAGCTTTCCTCAAATTTTTTCAGTAAGCTCGAAATATAATGGATTATGGGGAGGGTTATTAGGTTTTTTATGGAGTCCTATTGCTTGGTTTTTTTTAGCTCCTTTAGTTACTTTTGTAACATCAACTGATACAATTTTTATGTTGTTAATTCTTGCGTTGGTTTACACCTTAGGAGTTTCTTTTTCTCTATGCCTTTTTTTATATGACTTACATGTCAATCAATTAACTATGATTCAGTTAGGAGAAAAACTGAGGTTGGGAATGGGTTTGGGATTGATCATTTTAGCGGTTATCTTAGCCTTTAATTGGAATACATTTTTCGGGCGCACAGTGTTACATGATTTACCTGATATGCAAATTGAGAATCAACAATCGGCTAATCAGCAACTTAGATCCTTTGATATTGATCATCTAAATTTTCCTAATCTTTCTAGTAACCCTTTTTCCAATAAACTGGTTAAAACTTCTGTTGAAATCACCCCTGATATTTATTTAGGGTATGAACAAGAGAATTCTTTCATGCAAATGCCCCAACTTCTTCCAAATATCATTTACTTTTATAAGGATATTTTTGATGCAGTAAGTTTAAATCAGGTGGCTTTGCGAGGAAAATGGGAAGCCCATGAACGGGATATTCTTTCACAATCGCAGTCTTCTCAGTTAAAAGTTAATTTTCAAGCAGAACAAGTTTATGTTTTGCTAGGAGGAAAAAGTTTGTCCCCTATCCAATTAATAATTGACGGGAAACCTTTAAAATCAGAATACTATACGAAAGATATGAATGAAAATGGTGAAATTTTTGTTAATCAGGAGCGTCTTTATCAACTTTTAGATTTAAAAAGTAGATTAGGAAGACACGAATTAATACTCACAATTCCTCAAGGAATTAAGGTATATGCATTCACATTTGGAGCTAAACATTGATATTATCCTGAATATTGCGTTTTTTTTATTTTTTAATTCAACACTCGTTTTATGATGTAATGATGACTTTTCTTCCTAAAAATTCTTTTGGTTGTCCTTATTTGATCCTTGCCCCTATGGAAGGAGTCGGAGATCGCAGTTTTAGAAAAGCTATGGCATCAGTGGGGGGATTTGACGAAGCTTGCACAGAATTTATGCGAGTGCCCAGTAATGCTCATGTTCCTAGTTTAGCCAATCGTTATGAAGCGAATGAAACTTTTCCCATTCCCCAAGCTGCGCAATTGATGGGTTCGGATCCAGAGCTTATGGCAGAAATGGCAAGAGCTGTAGAAAGGCGAGGAGCTCAGCGTATTGATTTAAATTGTGGTTGTCCCTCTAATACAGTAACCGGAAGAGGGGCTGGATCTAGTCTACTCAAAGAACCTGATCATTTATATAAAGTTGCTAAATCAATGGTAGAGGCTGTAAATGTACCTGTAACAGCAAAGCTTCGTTCAGGTTTTACAGACACCTCTTTATTTCATGATAATCTCCTTGCAGCGCAAGCCAGCGGCATCAAATATTTGACACTGCATCCTAGAACAAAAGTTGATGGATATGGACCTCCTGCGAAATGGGAATTAATAGCACAAGCTAAGCAACTCTTAAAAATTCCTGTTGTGGGAAACGGCGATATTTTAACTGTCCAAGATGCATTGAACATGCTTAAGCAGACAAAATGTGATGGTTTAATGATTGGAAGGGGGAGTGTGATTAATCCTTTTATTTTTCATGAAATTAAAAGTCATTTTTCCGCTCAACCCTTTGAAAAAAAATGGGATGTATTTAGCCGCTATATCGACGTTTTTACTGAAGATTTAAAAGAAATGTCTGTCAAAGGACAGCTTAATAAGTTAAAACAATTAATGAGTTTTTTATTTAAATTTAATAGTAAATTAAGAGAAAAAAAACAAAAAATTCTTACTCACCAGACGGTAAATGCCCAAAGTTTTTTATCTTTTGCTTTGGAAAACTACCAAGAAGATTGGATGGAAGCCAATTAAAATTTTGTAAGCTTAGACGTCTAATTATCGTTGTAATTGAATGTGGCATATTTAATACATTTAATTGTAGTAGTTCAATAATAAGTGACGTATATTCGGATAAAAATTTTTTATTTAAATTTCGTTAATTGTTCACAAGGGAGTTGGTATATTGAGTACTACCCCATTGATTTTATTAAGTTTAATCCTTCCAGATATTTTGCTTATCTGGCCTTATAGTGCTTGGTTGGGGAAAGAGGATACGGCCTAAGCGGCACGATGGGAGCTGTTTTCTTAGTCCTAATTGCTTTAATTTTAATGGGAGAAATTTAATAAATTGAACCTTCTTATATCTGATTCACTTTCAATAAGTAATATCAGATCAAAGGTTTACTTCATAAAAAAAACTTTTCCTTGTTTTATGCTCGATGAATGATCGAAGAAGAGGCTTGACTTTTTGGATAGATCACCATATCAGCAATGTTAACATGGGCAGGACGCGATGCAATGAACAAAATTGCTTCGGCAATATCTGTCGCATTTAAAGCTTCTAATCCTTCATAAACTTTATCAGCTTTTTGCTTATCTCCTGCAAAACGAACCAGACTAAATTCTGTCTTTGCTATTCCTGGGGAAATAAGGGATACGCGAATAGAAGTCGAAATAAGTTCTGTCCTGAGAGTATCTGTCAAAGCTCTTAAAGCAAACTTTGTAGCACAATAAACCCCACCTCCAGAATAAATTCCGTGACCAGAGGTACTTCCTACATTAATAATATGTCCTTGATCAGCTTTTAACATGGATGGGACAATGAGTCTTGTTGCATTAAGAACACCTTTGATATTTGTATCAATCATCGTGTTCCAATCTTGAGGTTTAACTTCCCACAGTTTATCCAATCCCTTAACCATTCCTGCATTATTAATCAAAATGTTTGGTCGTTCAAAATTCTTGTCAAGATTGGATATTTGTTCTTCTAAAAGCTCAAAATTTCCAATATCAGCAGTGATACAGTAACTTTTTGTTTGAAATTTTTCTTTCAACTCATTTTGCAACTCTACCAATCGATCTTTTCGCCTTGCGAGCAAAATCAAACGAGCCCCTTCTTTAGCAAATAATCGGGCCGTTTCGGCTCCAAAGCCAGAGCTTGCCCCAGTAATCATAACTGTAGAATTGATGAATAATTGTCCCATTAAATCTCTTTCTTGCAATTTTCTTAGGTAAGGAGGAAGCTTAACACCCTCCATTTTTAACTAAACGATCCCAGTAAGCCCTCATTTCAGGACTTAAGTATTTTCTAATGCGGTCATAGTCAGGTCCTTTGGATGGATATTCTGTATCAATGAAAGCAAATTGTCCTTTATGCGTATAGGCGATATTATCTGGCCGATAACTTGAACCTTTGGCGTGGGTAATAATGACATAAAGTTCATGCAAATGCTCTTTTGTGATACCCGATTGCCAAACCTGTAAATTCACATCATGGGGAACTAAATCCATATCATTAACAAGCAGTAAAGCATAATGACGGGTGTGTGAAGCATTTTTTGGTGGCGCTGGATTCTCTGGAAGAGGATAAATCCATTTTGAAGCAACTGTAAAGTGTTTTATTTTTCGTTTAGCTATAATTCTAGCAATTTTTTCGGCTCCTTCACAACGTTTAGTCAGCCAGTACCAGCTTGGATGGTTTTGTTTTTGGTCCAATTCATTGTCCATGTAAGCTTTAACTAAATAACCATTTATACTAGGGTGTCTTGCGACATAAACGTAAGAACGAGGACCTTTTCTTAGCGTTTTAAATCCATTAGCATGAAAAGTTTTTTTATCTACAGTCACACGTTTTTTTAAAAAAATTGTATCAAGTGCATTTTTCATAGGGTGATTATCAGCAATAAGATAAGGAGCAATTGCTCTTCTTACTTTCTGTGGGATAGCTTTATTTTTCTCAAAATCTTGATTGATAACAGTTTGTTTTGTTCTAATTAAAGCAGTTACATTGTTTAGATCAAGCTTTTCTTCCTGATCAATGGCTGTTTCCCATAAAAAACAAAGTAAGTTAAAAGATTGCTTAAAGTTTAAAGCTGCTTCTTTCAGTTGATACAATTGAAGATTGCTTTTACCTTCCTCGTAAAAAGAATAAGCTTGATAAAGCTGCGTAATAAATGCATTGGATACCTGATTGTTGAGAGAAGCTTGCGCTTGAAAAGCTAATTCCCACAATTTAAGAGCTTCTTGTTCGTCAAAGATGACGCTTTCTTCTAAATTTGTTTCATCTAAACGAGATTGGATTTTTGTGTGAAAAGTTAAAGAGCCCAATGCTTGGATGTAATTATCTTGATTTTGGTCAATAGCGACACAAGGAGTTATTATTACTGCAAATAAAAGCAAAAATATTAAGCCGTAAAAACGGTAAAAAGTGTTTTTTAAATGATTAAACATATAAACCATGGGGTGAAATTTCGGAAAAATGAAAATGAAATTAACTATATTACTTTAACATAAAATTTTTTTGTCCATCAACATGAAAACTATTAATGTTTAATGCATTTAAGAAGTTTAGGATGAAGTTGGCTATTAGTGGCTAAAATAGTTGAAGTTGTAAAAAGATTTTCTTTTTCAGGATAAAAAGTCAGTTTGCCTTGAGATTCTTCAATCATCAGCTTCCCGGCTGCCCAGTCCCAAGGATAGAGATGGTTCATCCAAAAAGCATCTAATTTACCGGCTGCTAAATAAGCCAAAGCTAAAGAAGAGGATCCTAAATTTCTTAGAGAAGCGCCCAATAGGGTAAATTCTCTAAGTTGTTCAATAGAAAAAATAGGGTGATCTTTTACATCGTAAGGAAAATTGATACTAATTAAAGCATCTTTAATAAATTTTGTAGAACTAACTTGTAATTTTTTTCCATTTAAGTAAGCTCCTTGATTTTTTTCGGAAATAAAAAGCTCATTTGTAAAAGGTTGATAAATTACACCGCAAACGATTTCCTGTTTAATCATGGCAGCAATGCTAATTGTAAAAATAGGAATATGATGAATAAAGTTAGTTGTTCCATCTAAAGGATCGATAATCCAAAGCACTTCTTCTGGTTCAATCTGATAAGAAAGACCACTTTCTTCGGCTAAAAACTGATGACTTGGAAACTGATTTTTTATAGACGAAATAATACAATTTTCTGATTGGTTATCATATTCAGTCACATAATTTTGTCTTCCTGGCTTTGTTGAAACTTTTATTGACTGTTTAAAGCCATTTTTTAAGATTTTCGCAGCTTCTAAAGCTGCTTCTTTAGCTGTTAGGGCAAGAGAGGATAAACCCAAAGGTAAATTCATGAATTTCTCAGTTTTTGTTTAATAACTCTTTTTACTCATAATCTCCCCATGGGAAGGGCAACCGTCATGTTTGAGAAATATTTAGTTTTATTCAATTCAAAAGACGCCTTTCTTTAAGCCATCACTGCTTAAATTTTTTCATGTTATGTATCGTTTTATGTTATAGCAAGTCCATCCAATTTATTTTTTCATATAAAAACTTTTCTTTAAAGGTAAAAACCTCGAAATTTGCATCTCGACCAGCTTTAGGATGATAACAAATAGTATAAATAAGCTAAGTTTATCAATTGTTGTTGAGAGAATAAATTTTTTTATCTATGTTTGATGAAGTAGAAAAAGAGTGATCCTCAAGATGCCCTAAAATAAGACGTAAGCTAAAAATGATTGGTATTGAATTAATATCTTGGTCCATTGATAAAAAATTTTCTTATCAATGAGTTATCAAGATCGTTTGCTCATTCAATTCCAATAAACATTAACTAAACATTAACGTGAGGTTTAGGATGTTTTCAAGAAATGAAATCATGGCTAAATGTCGTCAAGCTTCTATGCCATACCCTAAAATCTCCTTCTACCAAATAGGTTTTATTGAAATGATTGCAAAACATGTAATATTTGATGACGTTGAAGAACATTTCTGTCTTGATATGTATTTATCAATCTTCAATTCTGACGAAGATGACAATGAAGAAATTTACGACGGAGATGACGATGATGACGAAGACGATGATGACGAAGACTATGACGACGATGATGATGACGATGATGATGACGAGGACTATGATGATGACGAAGACTATGATGACGATGATGATGACGAGGACTATGATGATGACGAAGACTATGACGACGATGATGACGATGAGGATTTCGAAACTGAAGGTGAGGAAGAAAATATTTTTAGATTTTCTTTAGCTGCTTAACAATTATTATTGAGAATTAGCAGAGATGTCTTTTGCTAATTCTCAAGTTTATAACCTAAATTTTGCTGCTAATGGCTTGAAATGATTCAGGCTACTTTAGCCTTAAAATGAGAGTTTTTTTGATAATCATTTGTTTTTTGTTTAGCTTGTTCTTTATTCTCATTCATATTTTTTGGTATTCCTATTTTTACGGAATTACTCCTACACCAACTTCTCTTAAAGTTCAAAAAAGTATGGTTGCTTTACTGCCTAAACAATTGAATGGAAAGGTGGTTGAGTTGGGATCGGGTTGGGGTAATTTGACTGTAGCTTTAGCACAGAGCTACCCGGAAAAAGAAATTATCGCTTATGAAATATCCCCTATTCCTTATTATGCTTCCAAATTTTTTTTCTATTTAATAGGACTAAAAAAAATAAAAACATATAGGAAAGATTTTTTTAAATGTAATTTTAAGGATTCTGGGATAATCATTTGTTATCTTTATTCTAATGCCATGCAAAAGTTAAAGATTAAATTTGAGCAAGAGCTAAGAGCGGGAACATATGTTTTGTCACATACATTTGCCATCCCAGGTTGGAAACCCATTCAGATTTACTACGCTAAAGACATTTATAAAACACCGGTTTTTTTGTATTGCGTCCAAGAAACTTTAAAATATGGTATTTAATAAATCGTGTCGTGTTTGCACTAAGAAAGAATATCTACTAGTTGGTGATCAGGATTTTGTTTGATGGCATATTGTTTTTCCCACTGTTCTCCAAATAAAATAATCGGTCGATCAAAACGATCTTGAACAATGACCGCTGTTGTAGGCTTTTTGAAAGTCTCTTTATCTCCTATCAGCCAAGCACTGCATTGATAAGGAAGAGAATTAATAATTGTTTCAACACTATACTCATCTTTGAGACGATATTGCATGACTTCGAATTGAAGTTGGCCTACTGCAGCAAAAATTAAATCCCCACTTAAATCATAAGGACGGAGCAATTGAATCGCACCTTCGTCAGTTAATTGCAAAACACCTTTATCGAAAGACTTTCTTTTACCGACGTCTTTTGGTTGTACACGAGCAAAAATTTCAGGCTGAAATTGAGGCAAAGGTTTAAAGTTAAATCCTCCTGTGAGTGAGATGGTATCGCCAATGGCAAAAACTCCAGGATTGATCACTCCAATTACATCACCTGCATAAGCAATATCTAATGTTGTTCTTTCTCCTGCAACCATTCCATGGGGCCTTGAAAGACGAACTTCTTTGCCGAGTCTATGATGTTTAACGACAAGATCCCGATCGAAGCGGCCCGAACAAATGCGTAAAAAAGCCATGCTATCTCGATGCCTTTTATCCATATTAGCCTGAAGTTTAAAAACGTAAGCACTAAATGGAGTTTGGACGGGGTCAATTTCAATTTCTTCTCCTTTATCATTATTTGCCATTCGGGTGTGTGGAGCTGGAGCTAAATTCACAAAGGCATCAAAAAAAGGTTCTATTCCAAAATTGGTTAGAGCTGAGGCAAAGAAGATGGGGGTGACATTTCCTGCTAAAAATTCTTTTTGAGAAAAAGGATTCCCAGCCATTTCAAGAAGTTCTAGTTCCTGGATTAGCTTTTCAAAATACTCTTTGCCAAGACGTTCTTTCGTTTCTTCATTATAAAGGGGAATACGCGTTATTGCAGCTTTTTGAGCCCCACCAGCTGCTATTTTTGTGAAAAATAAACATTCTTTGGTGGCACAATTGAGTACCCCACAAAACTCTTTACCAGTTCCAATAGGCCAATTAAAGGCAGAAGAGTGAATTTGCAAAACGTTTTCAACTTCATTCATTAAATCTAAAGGATCTTGGCCTGGCATATCCATTTTATTAATAAATGTTAAAACTGGTATTTTACGTAATCGGCAAACTTCAAATAATTTACGCGTTTGTCTTTCAACCCCTTTTGCAGCATCAATAACCATGATCGCGCAATCAGCAGCTGTCAAAGTCCTGTAAGTATCTTCGGAAAAGTCTTCATGTCCAGGGGTGTCTAATACGTTAATAATCGTGTTATTATACGTAAATTGCATGGCTGAAGCTGTAATAGAAATCCCTCGTTCTTGTTCCATTGTCATCCAATCGGAAGCTGCAGCTTTGCGTCCTTTACGCCCTCGAACCATTCCTGCTGTATGAATCATTCCAGAATATAGAAGAAGTTTTTCAGTTAAAGTTGTTTTGCCTGCATCCGGGTGGCTGATAATGGCGAAAGTTCGCCTTTTTTCGCAAGCTTCGGCTAATTGTTCTTGTTCTAAGGCCATATAATGCGCTTCCTAAAATCTAATGTGAATTAATCGCACAAGTATATCACTGTATAGCATTTTTTACATGTAGTGATTTATGCTTTGGATTCTAATTCTTCCCAACGAGAATAAAGGGCTTCTAAAGATTTGTGTTTTTGGTTGAGTGTTTCGCATGCCTGTTGATGTTTATCAGGCTGATTAATTAGAACAGAGTCTTGTACTACAGCTTCTAATTGTCCAATTTCTTTTTCTAAGTCCAAAATTTTACCTTCCATCTGTTCCCATTCACGTTTTTCTGAATAGCTCATTTTCTTTGAACGGTTCTCAGATTTAGGAAGCTCTTTTTTTTCTTTTTCTTTGTTTTGCGAGGTTGTTTGTTCAAGTTGAAGTTGATGGGTTTCCCACTGGCGATAATCCGCAAATAAAATGGTATCGCTGTTAGTTCCTAACCCTAAAATAAGATTAGAAATCTGATCTAGTAAATATCGATCGTGGGAAATTAATACAATAGCTCCAGGAAAATCAGTTAAACTTTCTTCTAAAATTTCGAGGGTAGGGATGTCCAAGTCATTTGTAGGTTCGTCTAAAAGTAGAATATCTGCAGGTTTAAGCATAAGGCGTGCTAAGTGGACGCGTGCTTTTTCGCCACCTGATAATTGGCCAAAAGGAAGATCTAATCGATCGGGGCTAAATAAAAACCTTCGGCACCAAGAATTGACATGGATAGGTTGTCCGCGATAGTATACAGTATCTCCCTCTGGGGCAAGTGCTCTTCTTAAAGGTATATCTGAGGGGAGTTGTGTGCGATGTTGGTCAAAATAAACAATTTTAATTCCATCAGCAAATTTAATGGTTCCTTTATCTGGTGTTTCTTCATTCATAAGCAGTTTTAATAAAGTGGTTTTTCCACTTCCATTAAGTCCGACAATACCTAGTCGAGTTCCAGGAGATAATGTAAGATTAATTCCGGAAAAAAGAAGACGGCCACCAAGTGACTTTGTTAAATTAGTGGCAACTAAGAGTTTTTGCGTATCTCTTTTCGTTGCAGAAAAGTCAATTTGTGTTTGGCTATCTTTATTACGTGTTTTGAGTTCATCTAACTCATTAATTAATCGTTCTGCTTCTTGTATACGTGATTGAGATTTAGTGGTACGCGCTTTAGGATTTTGTTTTAACCATTCCACTTCCCGTCTTACTTTTGAAGCAAGAGATCGTTCTTGTTGCATTTGTCCACTTAAAAACTCATCTCTTTTTTCTAAAAAGATACTATAAGTTCCTTCTGCGACAAATAAACCTTTAGGGTAGCTTCTATTTAACTCCATCATGCGATTTGTGATATGCTCTAAAAAATAGCGGTCATGGCTAATCACAATATAAGCAAATGAGGAATTTTTAAGAAATTTCTCTAGCCAAATAACTCCTTCAAGATCTAAGTGATTAGTCGGCTCATCAAGGAGAAGAATATCAGGAGATTTCACCAATTCAACTGCTAAAGCAAGTCTTTTTTTCCAACCACCAGATAGATTAGTTGCCAAAATATTAAAATTTGTAAATCCCAATTTACTTAATGTGATAATAGCTTGGGTTTGCTTTTCTTCAACACTTAAACGATGATCATTTATTAAAGAATGACTGACAATATCTTGGATGGAAATGGGCTCAAAGATTGTTTCTTGAGGAATATAACCGATTCGTAAAGAACGATTACGCGCCACTTCACCTTCATCTGGAGATTCAAGCCCTGCTAAAATTTTTAATAAGGTTGATTTACCTGAGCCATTGGGTCCAATTAAACCTATTTTATCACCTCGAAATATGCCTAATGACATATCTTTAAATAAAAGACGAGAACTAAAAGATTTGGTGAGTTCTTGGCAACTTAAAAGCAAAGTCATATAAAAAAATAAATTCAAAATTTGATGATAATTGACATAGGAATATAAGAAAAAAGCATGGTACACTTATTTTAATTCAGAGCGGACTTTATTCACAAGTGAACTAAAAAATTTAAATTTTACAAAGTCAAGCGAATGACTAAAACTTATACTTTTGTAAAATCAATATGCCCATTTTCAATATCTAAATGGATAAGCTTAACTAAAATTAAATCGCCTACATCCTTATTTTCAAATCCACCAACTAATTTCCCGTCAACTGAGGGATTAAAAATGTGTACCCAAGTTCCTTTAGTTCCAGCTCCTGTGATGATCGCATCAAAAACTTCACCAAATTTAGAAAATAAAAGCATCATGGCTGCTGATTTTCTCATTTTACGCTCTACTTTATCAGCTTCGACTTCTTGAATTGTGCAATGTTTAGCCAATTTTTCAAGTTCATTTAAAGTGTAAGGCATTTCTTTATTTTCTAAAGCAGCTTTGATGATTCTTTGTGTAATTAAATCGAGATATCGACGATTAGGAGCTGTAGAATGTGTATAATCAGCATGAGCTAATCCAAAATGACCAATCGGCATATCATCATAATATTCAACGATATATTCTCCATTTCCAAGAAGCTTAATAATTGTCAGCGATAAATCAGGGAAATGGACAGGGTCTAATAATTTTTGTTTAATTAAGAATAAATCTAAAGCTTTGGAGTCTGGTTGATCTGGCAATGTTTCACCAAGGTCGCGTGCAATTTCTACAATACGATCCCACTTTTTTGGTACCCTGACTATTTTGCGAAATGAAGGGAGTTGTTTAGATTTTAAATAAAGAGCTGTGATTGTGTTGGCTACAATCATAAAATTTTCAATTAAATCCCGGGCTCGATTTTTTTTAGAAATTTTAATATCAATAGCATATTCCTTTTCAACGATAGTTTTTGGTTTAATCGTCTCTAAGGCTAATGCTCCTTTTTGATGTCGAAACTCTTTTAAAAGTTGAGTAATAGTATCTTGAAGATACAATTGGGCTTCCATTCCTGTTACATTGGCAACTTTTTCTGGGATAGGCCCATTTCCTTCTAACCATGTCGATACACTATTATAAGCGAGCTTAGCATGATTGTGTACAAGAGCTGAATAAATGTTGAAGTTTCCTAAAGCTCCATTATCATTAACTTCAACTTCAACCACTATCGCTAAGCGATCTACACCTTCATTTAAAGAAGTTAAACCTGCCGATAGTTTCTCAGGAAGCATTGGAAAAACTTTTGTAGGAGTATAAATCGAGACAGTATTATATTGGGCATGTCTATCAATGACAGAATTTTGAGGAACAAGGTGATCGACTTCAGCAATAGCAATATAGATTTTATACGTTTCATCATCCAATTTTTCCGCATATGTTAACTGATCTAGATACTTTGAATCATCGTTATCAATTGAACACCAAAGAAAATCTGTCATTCTTTTTGTAGCGGGGGAAATGGCACCATGGTCGAAAGTTTTTTCTGTCGCTTTTTGGACATCCAGTAAAAATTCCGTCAGAAGATTTTTTTCGCGCATTGTTTTTTTGGCGATTTCTGTTAAGTCAAAAGTCGGTTTGAGCTCTTGAATTGCCATAAAAATCCTATTGAATGGATATGTTAATCTTTCTATGTTTTTTAATGTGGTTGATGATTTATACACAAGTGAAATGGGAAAATGATTTTTTGAAACTGCCAAAGCATAATTATGTAAGGAATGGAGAGATTCAATGAATGAAAGGGTATTACATCGAACTGATCCTTCTCAAAATTTTATTCATCGTTATCCTCAGCGTTTAGATGCGATTTTTTATCCCAAAACGATTGCTGTGATAGGAGCAAAAGACGATTTTGGTAGCGTTGGCGCAACCATTATGAATAATTTGACTAATGGATTATTCAAAGGAAAAATTTATCCTATTAATCCTAAAAGAGATCGTATTTTAGATCTCATATCTTTCCCCTCAATTTCTTCTGTGCCTGAAGTTGTGGACTTGGCCATTATTGTGACTCCTGCGTTAACGGTTCCGAAGATTATCAAGGAATGCGTGAATGCTAAAGTTAAATCGGCAATTATTATTTCAGCAGGCTTTAAAGAATTAGGAGAAGCAGGGAAAAAATTAGAAGAAGAAATCCTTTTTTATGCGAAACAAGGCCCTTTATCAATTATTGGTCCTAACTGTTTAGGTATCATGAATCCTCACACTGGATTAAACGCTAGCTTTGCAAAAGGGCTAGCTTTACCGGGTCAACTCGCTTTTATTAGTCAGTCTGGAGCCATGTGTACAGCTGTTTTAGATTGGAGTTGGCAAGAAAAAGTAGGGTTTAGCTCATTTGTTTCTATCGGTTCGATGGCAGATGTTAACTGGGGAACTCTAATCGACTATTTTGGAAGCGATCCTCATACTAGTAGCCTCTTACTTTATATGGAAACGATTGGCGATGCACGATCTTTTATGACAGCTGCCCGAGAAGTTGCTTTAGAAAAACCGATTATTGTTATCAAAGCTGGACGATGTCAAGCAGCAGCTAATGCAGCAGCCTCTCATACAGGTTCCTTAGCAGGCAGTGATGAAGTTTTTGATGCAGCTTTAGAAAGAATAGGCGTTTTACGTGTTAATCATATTTCTGAACTTTTTAGCATGGCTTCCGTATTAGCACGTCAACCCCTTCCTAAAGGCCCCAATCTGTCAATTATTACGAATGCTGGAGGTCCTGCGGTCCTGGCTACGGATGCTACTGTATTAAATCATGCTGAAATGGCGCCATTAACACCTCTAACTATCAATAGTTTAAACGAATTTTTACCTCAAGCTTGGAGCCATAGCAATCCAATTGACATTTTAGGAGATGCAGATGCTAAACGGTATGCGAAAACGGTTGAAATTATCGTAAATGATGCAAATTCTGATGGACTATTAGTGATTCTTTCTCCTCAAGATATGACAGATGCTAAAGGAACAGCAGAAATACTGACTAAGTTTGCGATCCTCAATGAAAAACCACTTTTAACAAGTTGGATGGGGGGAGATTCTGTTATAGAAGGAGCAAATATTTTATCGCATGCTAAAATTCCTGTTTTTAATTATCCGGATGATGCTGCAAAAACTTTTGCAACCATGTGGCGTTATAGCCAAAATTTAAAAACTCTTTACGAAACGCCTCAGGCAGATTCATCGATCTGGGGTGAGAATGAGCAAGCACAAGCACTGGTTAATCAAATTATTTTAAAAGCTCAGGAAGAGAAAAGAACAATTTTAACTGAATTTGAATCTAAACAAGTATTGAGCTTATATGGAATTCCTATTGTCCAAACAGAAGTTGCTAAAAACGCAGCTGAAGCTGTTAAATTAGCCGATCAATTTGGTTATCCAGTTGTTCTCAAGCTTTTTTCTGAAACAATTACTCACAAAACCGACGTGGGAGGCGTTAAGCTTAATTTAAAAACTTCTCAGGAAGTTTTAATTGCTTACGAAGAAATTTTTCAATCTATATCAAAAATAAAAGGAGTGCAGCATTTTAATGGAGTCACTGTTCAACGTATGATTAAACAATCAGGCTATGAATTGATTTTAGGTAGTTCAACCGATCCTCAATTTGGACCTGTTTTATTGTTTGGAACTGGGGGACAGCTTGTTGAAGTATTTAAAGATCGTGCTTTAGCGTTACCTCCTCTTAATAGAAATCTTGCTCAACAGCTTATGCAAAAAACAAAAATCTATGAAGCATTGCTTGGTGTAAGGGGGAGAAAGGCAATTAATTTATCTCATTTAGAAGAAATTCTTATTCGGTTTTCTCAACTTATTGTAGGCAATAAGTGGATTAAGGAATGTGATATTAATCCTCTTTTAGTATCTGACAATGAAATTATTGCTTTAGATGGACGTATCGTTTTACATGATAACGATGTTCAAGATCAACAATTACCTAAATTAGCCATCCGTCCTTATCCTTCAAATTACGTTTTAAAAACGGAATTAAATAATCAAAAACAGGTGATTTTAAGACCTATCCGGCCTGAGGACGAACCCCTTATTGTGCAATTTCATCATGATTTATCTGAGAAAAGTGTACGTCAGCGATACTTAGAATTTATCAGTTTAGATCAACGAGTCACTCATGAACGTTTAATTCGTATTTGTTTTAATGATTATGACAGAGAATGGGCACTTGTCGCTGAAGTCGTGAATTTTCAACAAAAGCAGATTGTTGGAGTAGGCCGTTTATCTCGCATCCCAGGAACTACTTATGCTCAGCTTACGCTTGCAATTATTGATGCTTATCATTATCAAGGCCTAGGAACTCAATTTATTACACAATTGCTTAAAATTGCCAATCAAGAAAATATTGAGCAAGTTTACGCAAATATTTTAGCTGAGAATGAGGGAATGTTAAAGATTTGTCAGAGACAAGGATTTAAATTAACACCTCTGCCTGATCCAGAAATTATTCAAGCCTTGTGGTTGAATCCAAAAATGGAAGAGAGCAAATGAAGCCTCTTTATTCTTTGTTAGAAAGTCAAATTTTTAATCATTACCAACTTGTTGCTATTAGACAACAAGATATGGAACAAATCCGTCTTTGGCGCAATGAACAAATAGACATTTTACGGCAACAAAAACCTATTTCAAAAGAAGATCAAATTATTTACTTTGAAAAGGTTATCAAACCTTTATTTGATCTTTATCAACCCAATCAAATTTTGTTTAGTTATCTTTATCAAGGTCAATGTATTGGATATGGAGGGCTTGTTAATGTGGATTGGCAATCAAAAAAAGGAGAGCTATCCTTTTTAGTAAAAACAGAAAGAGCTAGTTTTGAGACGATCTACATTCAAGATTTTTTGCATTTCCTTACTCTCATCTCTCAGTTTGCATTTAAAAAATTAAATTTTCATCGTATTTACACAGAAACCTTTGCTTTTAGGCTAATTCACATGCAAGTTTTAGAAAATTTTGGATTTAAAAAAGAGGGGATCCTGCGAGAGCACATATATAAAAAACAGCGCTGGATAGATTCATTGATGCATGGGTTATTAGCTCATGAGGTCATTCATGAATAATAAACGGATTTTTATTAGCGGTGGAGCTGGAGTTATTGGAACAGCCCTTGTTAACTCTCTATTAAAAGAAAAAGTAAGTCTTTTTGTTGGAGATTTAAAACCTTGTCCAAAAGAATGGTTGGGAAAGCTTAAATATTGGCAGGGAGACTTAAATGCAATCCACCCTGAAATTTTGCAAAATTTTGATCCTGAAATTTTTTTTCATCTTGCTGCAACATTTGAAAGGTCAGAGGAAACTTATTCTTTTTTCTTGGAAAATTTTCACCATAACGTTCGTTTGAGTCATTATTTAATCAATCTTCTCAAAGATGGATTATCTTTAAAAAAGGTGATTTTTGCTTCTAGTTACTTAATTTATGATCCTACGCAATATCAGTTCACTTCGAAACAAGAACAAGTTTCAATCTTAAATGAAGAGAGTCGAATATATCCCAGGAATATTTGTGGGGGAGCGAAGCTTCTTCATGAGCTAGAACTTCGCTTTTTAAATCATTTTCTTGGCCATCAGGCTTCGTTTATTTCTGCTCGGATTTTTAGAGTTTATGGCTACCAATCTAAAGACGTTATTTCTCGATGGATTAGATCCGCGATAAGAGGAGAGCCTCTGACTGTCTATCGTCCAGAAGGGCAGTTTGATTATATTTTTTCTGATGATGTTGCAGAAGCTTTATTGAAGTTATCTCAAACTGAGCATAGCGGTGTTGTAAATGTTGGATCTGGGGAAGCCCGTTCGGTTCAAACTATCCTAGACCTTCTTCATCAATATTTTCCCAACCTTCAAGTCCAATCTTCTCACCAAAACATTCTTTTCGAACATTCGCAAGCCAATATTGATCGATTAGAACAGTGGATAAAATGGCGACCCAAAAACCGTTTAGAGCAAGCCATCCCTAAATTAATTGAATTTGAGAAACAGAAATGGGAAGCTCCTATTTTTCACGAAGATACGTGTTCGATACTTATCACGAGTATTTCGAAGAAAATGCCTTTGATTGAAGCTGTTCGCGAAGCAGCTCGTAAGACGGGGCAAATCAAATCTATTCACGGTTGTGATGCAGATGTTAACTGTATTGGCAAATATGGTGTAGATCAATTTTGGCATTGTCCTTCTCTTTCTCATTTAACGATTGAAGAAGTTATCGCATATTGCAAAGAGTATTTTATTAAAATGATCATTCCTACGCGGGATGGAGATTTGCTTTTTTTTGCCCAATATAAATCACTTTTGCAAGCCGAAGGAATTCAAATCATGTGTTCTTCTTTAGACACTGTTTTGATTTGTCAAGACAAGAAAAAATTTGCTGAGTTTTTATTAGAGCATCATTTTCAACCCATTTTAACCAGTGTAAAACTAGATGATATTGACTCTGTGCATTATGTAGTCAAAGAACGCAAGGGGGCTGGATCTTTAAAAATGCTTTTAAAAGTCTCTAAAGATGAAGCGATGCAAGGTGCCTTAAAATTGGATGATCCTATTTTTCAACCTTACATGATTGGTAAAGAATGGAGTATTGATCTTTATCGCTCAGCAGAAGGGAAAGTACAAGGTTGTGTGGCTAGATTGAGAAATTACACAGTAGGAGGGGAATCGCAGATTACAACAACTACCAACTATCCTGAATTGGAAAATTATTGTATAAACATTGCAAACCAATTGAATGTCAGCGGCCATGCTATTTTTCAGGTGATTGTAGATGAATTTAGTCAATTCCACGTGATTGAGTGTAATCCCCGCTTTGGAGGGGCATCGACAGCTAGTTTAGCAGTCGGGTTAGATTCTTTTTTTTGGTTTTTCCTTGAAAGTTTAGGCGGAAATTTGCAAAGTTATCCTTTTAATAGATCCAAACATGAAATTCGCCAAATTCGATACCCAGCAGACAGGATTATTCCATGGTCTTCGTCTTTGACTTAGATGATACACTTTATGAAGAGAAAATGTTTGTTTTAAGTGGATTTAAAATTGTTTCGGAGTTTTTAAGTTCAACTTTTAGAAGCCAATCTTCAGACATTTATCAAGCTTTAATAAATGAGTTCGAAATTAAAAGAGAACATGTTTTTGATCGACTCCTACAAAAGTTCGGTCTGTACAGCAAAAGCTTGGTAAGAAAATGTGTAGCTATTTATCGGGCTCATTCTCCTCAAATTCAATTGTTTCCTGAAGCTTTGGATTGTCTTCAACGTTTAAGCTCTTATCCGATTTATGTTGTCACAGATGGAAATAAGTTAGTTCAAAAAAGAAAATTTTTGGCCTTACATTTAGAGCATTATGTAAAAAAATGCTTATGTACTTATACTTACGGATTAAAATATAGCAAGCCTTCCCCCTATTGCTTTGAAAAAATTTGTGAATGGGAAAAGGTGAGCCCTAAAAAAGTCGTCTATGTGGCTGATAATCCTAATAAAGATTTTGTAGGCATCAAACCTTTTGGATTTCAAACAATCAGGATGTTAACAGGTCCTTACAAAGATATAGTTGTGGATGAAAAGTATGATGCTTCTATTACTCTTCGCCACCTAGCAGAATTGAACGATGCGCTATTAAAAAAAATCGAGGAAAATGCGTACTGAAATATTTGTTCAAGCTCGAATGGGATCAACGAGGCTTCCTGGAAAAGTTCTTAAACCTGTTTTAGGAAAACCTCTACTTGGTTATCTTCTTGAACGATTAAAAGACGTTAAAGAAGTTGATGAGATAGTCATATTATCCACAACTAACTCACAAGATGATGTAATTGAAGCTTATTGCCAGCAACTAGGTATTTTTTGTTTTCGTGGATCTGAAAACGATGTATTAGAGCGTTATTATCAGGCAGCCTTGATTCGCAAAGTAGATGTGGTTGTTCGTATCACTGCCGATTGTCCTTTAATTGATCCAGACATTATTGATCAAGTAGTTGGATTATTTAAAAAAGAAATTTTTCAATATGATTATATTTCTAATAGCTTCGAAAGAACTTTTCCAAGAGGGCTTGACGTAGAAGTTTTTACGTTTGAAGCGCTTCAAACAGCTTTTAAAATGGCAACAAGTCTCATCCAAAAAGAACACGTCACTCCTTTTATTTATCAAAACCCCAATCTTTTTAAATTAAAGAATATTGCACATCATCCATCTCTCCATCTATATCGTTGGACAGTCGATACACCAGAAGATTTCGAATTAATAAAATTAATCTTAGAAAATCTTTACCCTCATTGTCCAAAATTTCGCTTAAACGATATTCTCCATTTGTTAAGTTTAAACCCAGATTGGGATTTAATTAATGCACACATAAAACAAAAAACTATTTAATAACATCTATTTATTGAATGATTTCGCATAAAATCAACTTAGTTTAAATTTGTTGATTATAGTTATATTACCAAGTTAAATGTCTATATTTATGAGTGAGCAAAAGAGAGTCATGAATTTAGGATCAACTTTTGTAACGAGGAAACATTTTCTTTGATCTCGTTTTCCTAATACTGCTACCTTGAGCACAGGTTTCGCTAATTGAGACCTGGCAAAAGTTTTACAAACGTATGGATGGACTTCGCTTCTATCTATCTTTCATTCTTTTATTGATATTTTCTACTTTTTTGAAAATCTGCTCTTTTGCTTTTATTTCTTTCTTCTCTTTTAAGAGGATTTTTTTGTCATTTACAAACATAAAAACTGCTTATGCATTGACGCCAAAATGAGCAGAGAGCTTTCTTAAATAGGCATCTGCATAAGACTTAATAAACTTTAATAAAACTTCATCTTTTATTTTCTTAGAACAGGCAAATTCTATTTTCGGTACCAGCTTTCCTTCTTTATTGCATTAATATTATCTATTTAATTTCACTAATATGAATTGTGTGATATGACTTAGAATTATTTAGCTAATTTGGAGGGTAATTATGCATATCCATAATTCAAATTCTCATCAGCACACTCCCATTGTCAATCCAGATACTCAATTTTACTCTCCATCAAATGAACGTTTAAAATTTTTTGAACGTATTAGTTTATTATGCAAAACAATTTTTCAGTCCTTTTTGAACCTATTCTTTAACTATATCAATAGAGATCAGCTTCAGTCTCAATGGAGAGAGATTTTTTTGGGGCGAAAAGAAGTTGTCACAACTCGTCCAGAATCTAGCGTATCTTTATCAAGTTCGGCTCAAAATTTAAGTTTTGCCTCTCCTTCTTTAACTAAAACTCACACTCAGAAAACTATTGATAATCCTAATGATAAACCTGGAAATGAAAACACACCCTTAGTAAATCCTTTAACTGCCATAGCAAACTTAAATACTTTAAACGACCTTTTCCCAAAGGAAATTGAGGTATCCACAATTCAATCTTCCACTCCTTCGTCTTTTCCCCAAGAAGAATTTAAATTGAGCTTTCAAGATGGAACTTCTTTAATTATCCCTAGTTCTCAATTATCTTTGTTAATGGAAAAATCGCTCTATTTTAAGAGTCTTTGGTCGGGAAATTTTCAAGAAACTCTTCGAGATCCTCTCACTTTGACACAAAAAGAGTTTATTCATCTGCTTAACTGCCTGATGGATGCTAATTTTAAAGTTTCTGAAGAAGATATCCCTTTTTTTATTCAATTAGCCGATTATTATCAACTGACAGGAGTTGTGAAGAATTTAGAACAACAGTTGCTTGACGCATATAAATCCAAGAAATTTAAGATATTTAACTCTAGCGAAGATAGCCTAGTAAAATTAAAAGAACTTTTAAATTTCACGCAGCAATACCAATTAAATGCTTTAAAAAATTATTTAGAACTCACAGTTGTAAGTTCATTATTAAAGCAGGCTTTTTATTTAACCGAATTTGAAAAAATTTTAAGCCACTTCTCAAATGAAATAGAAGGACTCAATTTTTCAGAGAAGGATAGTCTGACTGACACCCATCTCTTAGCGTTGAAAAATTGTAAAAATTTAAAAGAGCTTCACCTCCAAGATTGCTACATGCTCACGGACGCTGGGTTAGCGCATTTGACATCCTTAGTGGCTCTGCAGCATTTGAATCTGGCTGGGTGCCGTAAGCTCACGGACGCTGGGCTAGCGCATTTGACACCCTTAGTCGCTCTACAGCATTTAGATCTAAATGGATGCCCTAATCTCACGGGCGTTGGATTAGCGCATTTGAAACCTTTAGTGGCTTTACAACATTTAAATCTGAGTTGGTGCGATAAGCTCACGGATGCTGGATTAGTGCATTTGACTTCCTTAATAGCTTTACAGCATTTAAATCTGAGTTGGTGCGATAAGCTCACGGATGCTGGATTAGTGCATTTGACGCCCTTAGTGGCTTTGCATTATTTAAATCTGGCTGGGTGCGATAAGCTCACGGATGCTGGATTAGCGCATTTGATGCCCTTAGTCACTTTACAGCATTTAGATCTAACTGCATGCTCTAATCTCACCGACGTTGGATTAGCGCATTTGAAACCTTTAGTGGCTTTACAACATTTAAATCTGGGTTGGTGCCCTAATCTCACGGACGCTGGATTAGCGCATTTGACTTCCTTAGTGGTTTTATAGCGTTTAGATCTAAATAGATGCCCTAATCTCACGGACGCTGGATTAGCGCATTTGAAACCCTTAGTCGCATCAGAGCATTTATAGTTAATTGAATTTAATTGTGCACTTATGTGCATATTTGACAGAAAGAATAATCAATGGCTTTTGCAAGACTTGATAATTTGTTTAAACTTAACCGGGCTAATTGTTTAAAATTTGCCCAGAAAGCTTCGATTAGATTTAAATCAAGTGAATAAGAGGGAGAAAATAAAATTTTACATCCGCCTTGTTTAATCAGATATTTGGTTTTTTAGACTGATGAAAAGTAGCATTATCCATCTAAAAAACCAAAATAATCACTTGTCCAGTTTTAAGCTCTGGAATTAATATTTTTTCTAACTGTGTATTAAACAAGGTAGTATGACACGTTCCTATATAGCAAAAAGGAGCAAAAAATTTAGATTGGCATTTAGCTGCTATAAAGCTTTCTCTTGCAAGACGATGCTCAGATACTGCTGAATAAGCTTTCTCTCCTCTAAAACTCACCCATTATGACGTTCTAGACATTCATTAATTTCACTTTCATCAATATAAACACAATCTTCTTTTGCTATCTTTCCTAATTTTAACTCCTTACGTTTTTTCTCTTTCTTTGTAAAATAAGGCCTTTTTTAAAGTGATTTTAAGCCTCTTACAAGCATAGAATATAGAGGAAGGGTCTACATTGAATTCTTTTGCTATCTCTTTAAAATAACTATCAGGATATTTTTTAATATAGTTCTTTAGTTAGTCATTATCAATTTTAATTGGATGCCTTTTTCTTGGTTTATCTTCTAAACATCCATTTCTTTAACGTTTCAGCCAGTTAAACACTGTTCTTAATGCTATACCGAAAACTGGTCTTACTTCTTCTGCAGAATGTCCAGTTTCTAAATAGCTGAGTGCTTTTTGTCTTAAATTTTTGGAGTGTGCCATAATTTTTTAACTCAAACTGTATTTATACATGCACGATTAAATTCAATTAACTATATAGAGCTTGCTAAAAGTGACAAAATTATTTATTAGATAGTACTAAAGTTTCTTCAATTTTACTATCTTTTCAAGCAAATAAAGCTTTTCTATGATGTGCAAATAGGTTTGATAATTTTAAAAGAGAGTTGCGTATATCTTTCACAAATTTATGACATAAACTCCGAGATCAGTATCGCTCTTAGGACATAAAAAAGTTCCATGAATTTCCAATCTAAATAAGATTTTATTTGGTGATTTTGCTGCAGAAAATACCTATTGTTTAGTTTGAATATCACATTTTTATAAAAAAAGTTTTTTTTCGAACAAATTGAACAAAAAGTTTGCATTCTATATATAAATAAATGAAGAAGAAAGTCTTTGGACTAGCGATTTGACTCAAACCAAAAAGTTTGTTAGGGGAATTTTCCAGCATTATTTTGAAATGCATTTTCTTGAACTGAATTTTAGGAGACTTATATGTGTAGTAAAGAGAAATTAATGAAACTACTTACCGTACTTAGTTTGTTTACATTAGTCACAACAGCTGAAGCAGCGGTTTCAAAGCCCGCTAGTTCATCTACTCAGGCAGATTCCAATTCCAGAGTTGATGCGAAATACGAAATTATGCGCCGCAATGGAATTGACGATACAGATGTTTTGGCTATTCCCCTAGATGATAGCGAAGTAGAAGATCAAGAAGAAGTTAATCGAATTGAGAAAAAAGAAGTTTTTGCTCTTCCTCATTCTCGCTAGTCAGTTACTATCTTTGTCTGTATACTCCTTGCGTTAGACTTAATAAAGTGTAGGGTAAGGAGTGTTATTTTTTTCAGCATTTTGTGATTACATGGCAAATTATCTTCAAACTCAAATATAGATCAAAAATTTTATAATTTAAAATCTTTTACTTATGGTTTGTTTTTAAATCATTTAATTGCTATAATGTTTTATGTTGTCCTTTTACGCTAAATATACTTAAGAAGTTTTTAAAAAATCTACCTGATATGGTAGAGGCTTGAAACTTGTCATTCTTTAACTGCACCAAAACTTTTATCCTTTAATTTAAGGATAAATCGGTCGAGTTTTAAATGATGGAGTAACTTAATCGCACCCTCTAAGGGCGCTTTTAAGCTGGTAAATGAAAGAAGATTTAAAAAGCTCGTTGAATTACAAAAGCTTGTTTAGCTTTCATAGCTTAAAATGTTAAGTTACCCACCATTGGCGCGCATGGACAAATAACGATCAGTGTAATGAAAAGTCATTTGTCTAATTAGATATTAACCTGAAATTCAAGAGCAATAATCAAAATTGATTATCAAAAATCTTGCGGTTTGGGTGCTATTGAAGCGATTTAGCCCCTTCAATTTTTTCAGATAACTAATCGTTGATAATTTTATTAACCCAACTTTTGACTATTTTATTTGAGTAATTTAGAGCGTTGAAGATTTGATCTTAGATGGCTCTTTTTATTTTATTAATGAAATACGCTAGTTATCACTTTATTCTTTTTTAAAGAATATAATAGGAAAAATATGACCCAAGATTCAATTATTGAGCAAGATTTAGCTTTTGAGCAATTTGGTTTAAAAGCCCCCATTTTACAAGCATTGCAAGAAGCTGGTTTTAAAATAGCAAGCCCTATTCAAAAACAAGCAATTCCCGTCGTATTAGCAGGGCATGATGTAGTTGCTCAGGCGCATACAGGAACAGGAAAAACAGCTGCATTTGGTTTGCCAGCTTTACACCTAATCCATGATAATCCAGGCTCTCAACTTTTAGTATTAACCCCCACGCGCGAATTAGCCAGTCAAGTAAGTGATGAGTTATTTCGTTTAGGGAGGCATTTAGGAATTCGTACAGCAACAATTTGTGGTGGTAAATCCTTTAGACCTCAAATTGAAGCTTTACAGCGTGGGGTTCAAGTTATTGTGGCTACACCCGGTCGATTACAAGATCTTTTAGAATCTGATAGCTTACCTGATTTTCGACCCGCTATTGTTGTTTTAGATGAAGCGGATGAAATGTTAGACATGGGATTTTTAGAAGCAATCCAAAGAATCTTCACTTTTTTGCCAGAAAAGAGACAAACTTTACTTTTTTCGGCGACAATGCCCTCAGCTATTCAAAAATTAGCTCATCAAATATTAAAAAAGCCTATTTTCATCAGCGTCACACAAAAAGAGACGACAAATAAAGATATCAAGCAAGTTTATTATGTTATTCGTGAAGATGAACGCGACGATGCAATTTTACGTTTATTAGACAGTGAAGAACCTGCTAAATCAATTATTTTTTGCCGAACAAAAAAAGATGTTGATCGTTTATCAACAACGTTAGTGGCTAATGGCTATCATGCTCGAGGTTTACATGGTGATATGGAACAACCACAACGAGAAGAGGTTATTCGCCATTTTCGTTCTGAACAAATTCGTGTTTTAGTCGCAACTGACGTGGCCGCTAGAGGTTTAAGTGTTTCAGACGTTTCTCATGTCTTTAATTACCATCTCCCTTTTGATCCTGCCAGCTATGTTCATAGAATTGGGCGTACAGGTAGAGCGGGAAATAAAGGGGTGGCGAGTACTTTCGTCACACTTAGAGAATGGCGAGAATTTCAAAGATATGAAAAAGTGACTGGTGCTCCTATTAATCGAGAAATTATTCCAACTCTTGAAGATGTAAAAAAGTTAAAGAGACAAAAACTTGTAAGTCGAATTCAAAATCAACCCCTTCATCAAGAAACTGAATTAGTTTTAGAACTGATGAAAGAAGTCGATCATTCAACTTTGGTCTCTAAGTTTATTTCATTTGTTTTGGAGCAAGAGACTATTCAAGGTCCAGATCGAATTGGTGTAGAGCCAAGAGGTCAAGAAAGGGATACGAGAGGGCAACGCACTGACAAATTTAATGATGAGCGTCGCCGAGCTAATCGACCCCAACAAAAATTTGGGAAAGCTAACGGGTTCAAAAAAGAGCATGATAAAGGCTTTAAAAAAACTTTTGGGCAAAAAAATCGTGCAAATCACCCAAGTAAAGTACCCAGTTCAGCAGCTGGTTTTAAAGAACGTACACGTTCTATTTAATTAATCTTAGATCTTTTTTAGTTGATGTGACAACTAAAAAAGATCTAAATTTTTATTCTTTATTTTATATAAAAAACAAAAATTATTTTTATTTTGAAGAAATGGTTTTTTACTAAACTTAAATAAGTATTATAAAATTTTTGATCAGTTTTGATACATATTTGTCTAGAATAAGCTTAGTAAAAAATAAACAATTCCTTTTGGATAAAATTTTTCAATAGATATGATAGAAAATCACATTTAAAAAACTTTTGTAATTTCCCATACTTAAACTTGATTAGAAGAGAAAATGATGCCTTGGAATATATCGATTTTACCCTCTTTTATCCTTTTTAACACACATTCAACTTTAGTTAGTCCACCTTCTTCTCCCTTACAAAATTTGCGTTCACTTGAAGATTTAGCAGAATTGATGTTGTCTGAAGAATGGGGGATGGATAAATGGGAAAAATGGCAAACACAACTTACTCAATTTATACGTGAGCATTCACAAGATAAAGAAAATTTCGATCGATTTTTGTCAACTATTGTTTTTGGGATGGTCCAAAAAGACCTGCCAAAAGCCTTGAATTTTCTTTCTGAAGTCATCGATTTAGAATTAATGAATGAAATTGCTCATTTTAAAAGTCAACAGGAAGAGCTTCCTCTATTTCGCAGTGCTTTCGAATTCGCTTTTTTAAGAGCTTCCTTATGTACACAACGTAATACCACAGCGATGGCTGATAAATTTTACGGAGAATGGAAACGTTTTCGACCTATTGCTATTTATTTTTTTCCAAACTTAATCAATCTCTTTTTAGGTGCCTTTAATTTTTTAGATTCGCATAAAAAATTTACTACTTTATGGGATAAATATTTATTACTGGATATTGTTTATAAGTTTTTTGCTATTCCTTTTTTTTTGGTACAAGTATTACAGCCGATTGTTGGGGTGACAGTAAGAGTCTATGCAATTGCAGCAGCGATTATCGTCTGTGGAGGGGTTTTGGCCGCTTGCTATCAAAAGTGGCTAAAGCCTTTACCTGATGAAATTGTGAATTGTACTAATTTAGATAAACAGTTTGAAAGAGGGAATATAGATCCTAAAGTTGGCATGACTAAAACAGTTAATCAAATCATTTCCGCATTGCTAACAGGATCTAATATTCTTCTGGTGGGAAAGTCTGGAGATGGGAAAACTGCTGTTACACAACGGCTTATCCAACTCAAACATGAAAAGAAATTACCCCAAGAGTTGCTTAAAAGAACGAACTATGAAGTTGATTGCGGGTTATTAATTTCGAATTATAGTTTTGGACATTCAGAATTGATTAATCAAATTAAAAATCAAATTGACGGATTTGAAGATCAAATTCTATTCCATTTTGATGAACTCGATCAATTAGCTACCAATGATTCTGCTTTTAAAGCTTTTAAGAAAAGATTTTTGACTGATCGCCCAAGTCCTTTATTTATTGCAACCACAACTTTTGAAAAATTACAGCAAATAGAAAGTCTCGATACTGATGGGGCATTTAGAAGAAAAATTGTCAAAATTATTGTTGATGGAGATGACGAAAATCAAAATCGACACATGATTCAAGAATTGATTAACCGTACAGCTATCGACATTCCTATTCAAGATGAAGCGGTTGAAAAAGTTTTAGAGCTTTCCAAGCGGCAAAATTATTTACCAAATATTGGAGCACCGGCAAAAGCTATTAAATTACTGGAAGATGCAATTGGTAAATGTCGATGGGTTTATAGCAAAGACTTTACTTTGCTTGAATTAGAACTTGCTAAGCAAGAGCTTCAACATATGAATTCTCGTCAAAGTAGAGCGATTAGAGAAACTGCTTTAGAAATGGAAACTTATATCAACCTAAAGAGACGCATAGAAGAGTTAGAAAAAAAAGAAAAGAAATTAAAGGATGAAATTCAAAATATTAAATTTTTAATTTCACAACAATTGTCCTTAAAAGAAAATTATTTTAGATTAACACATCAACTTGCCAAAGTATTTTCACAAAATAGTTCGATTAGAGAGAGAGAGAATAGATATACGGGAAAGAAGGAAAAAGAGCAAAAAATTTACCTATTATCTTATTTTTATGCTATTCATGCCTTTAAATCGGTTTTACAACAAAAAATCGATACTATCCATTCTCAATTGCACATCCAAGTAAATGCTTCACTGATTCAACAAGTTTTTAATGAATCAATAGCACTGTTGCCCGACACGCCTATTTTATAAACTCGGTAAATGAGAAAAAAATGAATCAAAGAACAGGAATTTTACTTGTTAACCTTGGAACACCTAAAACTCCTCGACCTAAAGATGTCTATCGTTATTTGAATGAATTTTTAACCGATGGGAGAGTAATTGATTTACCCTGGCTAAAAAGACAGCTCTTAGTAAGAAGCATTATTGTTCCTTTTAGATATAAACAATCAAGCATGCTCTACCAACAACTATGGACAGCTGAAGGATCTCCTCTTCTTGTTCATGGAATAGCTGTTCAATCCAAACTGCAAATGATTTTAGGTGAATCATTTCAAGTTGAGTTGGCGATGCGTTATCAAAATCCCTCAATTGAAGAAGGCTTAGAACGCTTAAAATTAGCAAATGTAAAAGAAATTGTGATTTTTCCTTTATTTCCTCAATATGCGTCTGCCACAACAGGCTCTGTACATCAAGAAGTTATGAAACATTTACAGCAGTGGCAAAATATCCCAAGACTGACATTTATCAATAGTTACCCAGACCATCCTGGTTTAATAGAAGCTTTCTGTGAAAGAGCAAAGCAATACGATTTAAATATTTATGATTATTTTTTATTTAGCTTTCACGGGTTACCGGAAAGGCAGATTCGAAAAGGAGATCCAACAGGTAAATGTTTAACAAAAAACTGTTGTCAAGTGATTTGCTCGGACAATGCATTTTGTTACAAAGCCCAGTGCTATAGAACAGCAAAAGCCATTGCTTCAAAACTTAGGATTAAACTCGAGCAATATACCGTTTGTTTTCAGTCTAGACTCGGAAAAGAGACATGGATTCAGCCTTATACAAGTGATTTATTAAAAGATTGTCTCGCAAAAAATAGAAAAAAAATCCTTGTTTTTTGCCCCGCTTTTGTTTGTGATTGTCTTGAAACCACGTGTGAAGTTTCTATCGAATATGCTGAAGAATTTAAACATTTGGGAGGGGATACTCTGCATCTAGTGGAGGGTCTAAACAGCCATCCCGTTTGGATAGAAGCTATAAAAACAATCATTCAAGAACATCTTCCTCACCCTCACAGTCAATTTTCTCAGTAAGATTTTGCTAAAATAGATTCAAATAAAAAAAGCTATTTATTGTAAGTTAAAATTTAATTGACCTCGAATAGGAAACGGATTAAGGTCCGAAAGTGGGCTAAAAATTTTCTCCTGTAAAAATAATAAACACATACCAATTCCACTCATTCCAATTCCCTTACATTTTTAGAATTTTTAAGTTCATCATTGTATAATCCTGCTAAAAGATTAAAGCGTAATCCAAATCTTTTCTCCTATTTCGATAACAATCTGAGATAATTTTGAACCGCTTTAACATTTCTATCACGTTATCTACAAGAACACGTTCTTTAGCCAAAACGGTATTTCTCTTTTTATCTTCCTTGGTCAGAGGATTTTTCTTACTTTTCTTTTTGGGTAAAACTGTTTGAGTATGTACCTTTTGCAAGCCTTGATCACCCGTGTCTACTGCCACCTTTATTCCGGGATGAATTCCTGTCTTTGATTTTTAAAGAGACAGGCTTTTAAATTGTTGGTATTCCATCGATCAGTTGGACGATAGTTGTCGAAAAGGCAAGGAGATGAACTAGTAAAAGCACTCATTAAAGCAGTGGCTCTTGAAAGACCTCGATTTGGTTATCGGCGCATTCATTTTATATTGAAAAAAGGGGCTTTAAGATTAACCATAAGAAGCTTTTTAGGCTTTATCAGGAAATGGGGCTAAAAGTTAAAAAGAGGAGCTCGAAGACGAGGAGTTGGGATAGGGCTTGCGCGAATAAAAGCTCCCAAGTCAATGAAGTTTGGAGCCTTGATTTTATGTCGGATTGACTTGCAAATGAAAAGAAAATCAGATGACTCAATATTGTAGATGAATTTACTAGGGAGAATTTAAAAATGAATGTAGATACCTCTCTTTCGGGATTAGAAATGGTAAGGAAGTTGGAAGAGTTCATTAAATATAGAGGATATCTTAAGACAAATGACCTTGATAATGGAACTGAATTCACAAGCAGGCTATTTAAAATATCGGAGGGAGCATCTATTGGATGGCATTACATAGAACCTGGTAAACCAATGCAAAATGGAGCAATAGAGAGTTGTAATGGAGGAGTCAGAGATAAATTTTTAAACCAGCATGGGTTTATAAGTTTGCAAGAAGCGCAAAACTTAGCAAAAGGATGGAGAGAAGACTATAATAAATGGCGTCCTCATAGCGCGCTAGATGGTCTTTCTCCGGAAGAATTTAGAAAGACTTATGAGCTAAAAACAATTAATGCATAGGTAGTGGAATGTTCTATTTTAAAATGGACCTAATTATGGGGCAATGTCACCGCTTACCTTAAATAGAATTCAGACTCCTCATCTGTAATAGGCGGAATACCGGGAGCTCTATTACAGTTTGATAGAAGTAATAGTAATTCAGTTGGATGTTCTTTTAAATTATCATAAGCTCTTTTATAGCAAAGATATCGTTCATCATAAAGCCAAAGCATTTCGCAAAGATCTCCTAGGATAACGTCATTTTCCCAGTTGCTATCCCACTGTTTTTTAAAGTGATCTTTTATTTTAAACGTAATATTTAACCCATATTGTTGCTTCTCATCATCTTGTATATCATCATAAAAAAGGTGTTCTGCAACATGCATTGCTTCACTAAAATTTAACGATGAACAATCAACTTTGATTGGATAATTTGAGATAAGTGAGCTTCAATCTTTCTGAGAAATAGTTTCTTTTATTTTTCTCTTTTCTGTTGAGTTAAGCTGCTATAATGAATAGAGTTTTTATAAACTTTCTAGCTAAATATCATGAGTTAGGCCATGCTCTCACAAATATATTAATTGATAGCGCCGTCAAACATTTAGTAAACAGGATCAAGCCCGATTTTTCGATGGGCTAGGCTATTTAAGCTATAAAACAAATGACTATTATATCAATGAACATGAGAAGGTGAGGGTAACGAATGGATAAAGTAAGTAAAGGATTTTTATGTGGTATGTTGCTTTAGGCGTTGAGCTTCTGGTTTTACTTTGGTTTATGGCATGGGTAATTAGATGCCAAAGCTTTAAAATTTATGAGTTATGTAAACAAGAAAGAAACAAAAGAACAATGAGATTAATACAATGGGAAATATTCGTTTTATTGGGCTGCTTCACAATTTCACTTTATGCACTGTTGCGGGGGCTATTCTGGGTTCTGCGTTAGCAATGCCTTGTTATGCTTATGAAGTTCAAGCAAAAGGCGTCAATGTTAACCTAAATGATATTGCGTTTATCGTTAGGATTGAAAAGCTTTATGAAAAAGCTAAACGCTATATTGATAAGCTAGAACATGGCAAGTTAATGGAAGTGATGTTTGATATCAAAACTGAAATAGAAGGCTATACAGGAAAAAAAATTGATATGGATGCTCAAATTGACGCAATCGAAAGAGAAGCTAAAAAACAAGGTGCACAATTCAAAAAGGGCGAAATTAAGCAAATTAAAAAAGATTTGAAAAAGAAAGATAAAAAAAATTCTCACAAGGCCATGTTTTTATATGACTGCAATATGTATGGCATTGATTTTAACCAAGAGGAATGCGACTTACATTTCGACGCTCTTTGTTTAGCTAAATCAGTTAAAGGTCATCATGACAAAGAAGACAATAAAGAAATTAAGGTTCCTATACGCGTTTATATAGGTATCACGGCTTCTTTATGCGGTTATTTCCTTAGTTTTATTCCCCATCCTATAGCACAAGGGGCATCTAAGTTTTTAATAGCAACAGGTGTCGGTCTTTGTGTTGATGGTACGGTCACACGGATGGAAGAAAACGAGAAGAACGAACAAAATCAAAACAAGAATTAATCTAAAAGGACTTCACCACCGTCCTAAAATATAAGGAGAAATTGATCCTTTTACCAATTTCAGGTAAAGTTAATGTAGGTTCCTTTTTAGTTGGAACAGGGGGTTACTTATTGTGCAGATGCTTTAATGGAATGCGCAGAACAAAACAGAAAGAAAGAACCTCATAAACCATAAGTAACTATTCTCTATCCCGCTTATTATGCAAACGAGCAGAAATAGTGAATATTTACTTTTTTGCTTCTCCTTAGTAATATGAAGGAAACATACAAGGGATAAAATATGAAATCCAAAACGCAACCTACCGAAAAAGAGACATCACCTAAAGAAAAAAGCCAGTCTAAAGAAGAATGCATGATTTCAGCTCAGGTTTGTCCTGGTGTTTACGCCAAGTCTTATGCTTTAAGATTTAAAAGCGGGGATCCTCGTTTAAATAATTTAAGCAACAAATTATTAAAATTATCATAGTATAATTGGTATATTAAGACGCACAATCGGGCAATTATCGGGTAAGCGTACAAAAAGCCTGATTGCGAGACAAAAATTGAATAGCGGTCTTTGTAAACAATTTCACATGAAGGAATTGATGTTGTTTATGATCGAGTCATTTCTCAAGAATATGCAGTGAAAATCCATATTCAAAAATAAAAGATGCGCGAACAAAACTTTTTGTGATTTTTTGTCTAACACAAAAAGTTTTTTGGTGACCTTTTCAATTCGTTTATATTTACTTATACCGTAATAAAAAAAGACTCCGTTATAACACTTGTATATACGTTAAATTTATAATGTAGTAATATTAATTTATACGAGAGGTGTATTATGCAAGTTAAACATTTAGTTCAACATGGAAATAGTAAAGCCATTGTCATTGACAAATCAATTTTACAAGCTGCAGGGCTTGACGAAAATTGTTTGTTTCAAATAGTTGTAGATTCAAATACAGGTGTTACTATTCAATCGGTAAAACCAGTAAACAGCAAATTTGAAGAAGCTAAGAAATATGTTTTTAATGAATATGCTGAACTTTTCAAGAGATTGTCTGATCGATGATTTTTTTATCTGTCGAAGAGGTGATTTTGATTCATGATCATCTCGTTTCTGAATACGGAGGTCTACATGGTATTAGAGATATGGGACTTCTTGTATCTGCTATAGAAATGCCAAAGACTACAATGTTTGGTGAGTATCTACATGAATCAATATTTGACAAAGCTTCTGCATATCTTTTTCACATCGTTTGTAATCATGCTTTCTTAGATGGGAATAAGAGAACAGGTGCTGCTGCGACTTTAATTTTTTTGAGCCAAAATGATTGTAAAATAAAATACGACATGCGTGAATTCGAGGAAATGGTTTGTAAAGTAGCTCAAGGATTATTTTCGAAAGAAGAAATTAGCAATTTCTTAAAACATCAAGACAAATAACTAAAAAGTTGATTGATCTCACTGAAGACTTTTCATTGGTTTTCAATTGCAATTTGTGATTAGTCGGCTTAAGGTGAGTGTTGAGCATAAGCATATTAAATACTGTTTAATTGGACATATTCTTTTGCAAGCATTATGTTCAAGAGGTATATGAAAGGAAAATATAGAGGATAAATATGAAATCCAAAACGCACCTACCGAAAAAGAGCCATCACCTAAAGAAAAAATCCAATCTAAAGATGAAATCATGATTTTAGCTCAAGTTTGTTCAGATACTTACGCCAAATTGTATGCTTTAAAATATCAAATTGGCGATCCTCGTTTATTTTTAAAAAGGAATATAATCTAGGCAACAAAATTTGAATGATCAGCGTATAATTGGTACCTATTGATATTCTCAAGGATATTCCCATTTGCGATCGCTTTAAAATGCTCAAATCCGGTTCCATCTTGGTACTGATCATTCAAGCGCTCAATAGCCCAATCCACATATTTTTGATTGAGATTGTCTTTGATTAAATGGGAGTTTTGTTAATACCAAGCTCCCGTTTCAGAGATTTGGTCAAGCTGAGTCTGGGCAATTTGATAAGATTCTTGAGAGCTTTGCACTTCACTTAACGATTGCGTAAAGTCTTGCGCCAAACGAACGCCTTCATCCATCGAGGAGGAGGTTGCTTGTGTCATAGCGTAATCTTTGACTTTTTGGAAGTTGCTTTGAAATTCTTCACTTTGTGCAAAATTCATCGCAGCGTTGACGAATTTGCTCTCGTCTGCTCCAAAATTAGATAGTGCTAAATAGGTAAGGCTATTTCAATAAACTGATCTAATTTGATAGATTAATTATT
>NZ_BASL01000736.1:0-2349 GCF_000648255.1 Candidatus Protochlamydia sp. R18
ACATAAAGATCTGAAGGCATTCTTAAGCTGAACTTTCCTGAGTACGACTTTTCTGGCTCTACTCCTCTTTCCTTACACCAATCAATATAATCATCAATAGAATCCCTAAAAGCTTGCTCGATTTCGTCAACGGTTGTCCCTTGAAAAGTAATAACAGCTTTTAGTCCTGTTACTTCTCCATGAAAAATACGAGCTGCATCATCATAGACAACAAAACCAGAATAATTTTTATATTTTAACATGGCTTTACTCCTGCATTTTCTAAAAACCTACGCACAGAAATAAGAGGACCTTTATCCGTTTCTTTTTGAGGATGTGGGCGATGAAAAATGGCCTCTTGGCCATTTAATAGAATTCTGATTCTTGAGCCTCTCCCCTCTTGAGTATCTGCACCAAGAGCAGAGAATAAGGATTCAACGTCCTTCCATTTCACGTTTGCTTGAACTGGCTTGGCAAATATCGCTTGTAGTGTAATCAGGTGTTTCTTATTCATGATTTTGTGATATCATATTTTGATGTTATAATCAAGGAATTCCTATATTTACGATATTGGCGTATAATCAACTTATGAGAAGAATTTCTATTGATTCTGCTATCTTGACACGAATTTTTGATAAGCTAATCGCGGAAAGAAAGTTTTTAAAGATTTTGATAAATTTGAAGCAAATTTAATTAAAGATCCAAACAAGTTAATTTAATTACCGGAATGGGAGAATTAAAGAAGGCACGTATTAAATTTTCTGCTAAGGAGAAAAGCGTTGGATTCCGAGTAGACTATTTAGATTTTCTTGAGGATGGAATTACCTATTATGTTGTTATTGACCCCAAGAACGTTAAGGGAGATTTAAGTTCTGAAGAAAAAAAGATTATTTTAAAAATGATTCAGGAGATAAAAAAAGGAGTTAAAAATGAGCGAAATGTTTGAACTTCTTGAAGAAGGTCTTAACGATATTATTGAACATCAAAAAGGGAAAAATAAGTTAAAGAAACGTAATGTAGACATTTCTGAACCTGCAAATATGTATTCTGCTCAAGATGTAAAGAGGATTCGAGAATCACTTAATTATCCACAAAATTTATTCGCTAGATTTTTGAATGTTAGTATTAGAACGGTTGAAGCCTGGGAAACAGGTAGAAGAACTCCAAATCACGCAGCTCTACGACTTCTCGAAATTGTAGATAAAGGAATTTACCATCCTCAAAGCTTAAAAAAGAGTGTTTGATAATAGAAATAAATAAAAGATTCTTATTCCACCTAAAAAGCCGATTCTTTGGGATGGTTTTAAAAGGTATTATTCTAATCTACTCTTCCATTTCCATTTGCTAGATAGCTATCTTTGCTTATGGCTATATAAAGTTCGATTTTTGTCATCACAGATACCTCTGTTTGTGCCCATAAAAATTAGCCGGTAAGTTCTTTCAATAAATTCATTAACATCGCTTTGTTTTTCAGGACTTTTTGAAAGAAATCAGAGTCTACATTTTTGACTCTTTTCCTAGACTTTTTTGTTACGTTTCTTCCTTCTTCAGTGAGGAAAAGAGAAAATACTCGAGGATCAGATGGCTTACGATGTCTCCTACTAACCCTTTTGTTTCGAGCGTACGAAAAACCTGTAAAGTCATCATAATATCTGCCCATACATGTTTACTTAAATCCATTTTTTTTCACTATCCCTTGTAATGAGTTTCTAAACAACCTATTCTGGATAACAGGGCAATTTGTACATAAATTAAATTCAATTCTGAGTCCTTGCTTGAAATGGCTTGCCAAATATCGCTTGTAGTGTAATCAGGTGTTGCTTATTCATCATTTTATGATGTCATAATCAAATCGTTTAGATTAAATTTTTAAATTATAAGTGAAAATATGAATACAAGCGAATTTAGCTGGGCAAAATTCTCAAGGATTTCGCAGTACAATAATGAAAAATGGAAGACTTACTAGCGAAAAAGCAGTAAATGCGCAGATAAAGCAATCCTATTAAGGTCTGGGCTAAATTTTTTACAGCAGTTACTGATGTAAAGAGTTTAAAGTTGCAAAATGTCACTTCTGAAGGCTCTTTAAATATTTGATAAAAAAAGAAGCGTACTCAATCTCTAGTGGCTGCTTTCCCATCTAGATGGGAAGGCTTCTAGAGTTTAATCCCTGGTGTCTGATTCAAGAGACAAAATAATTTTACTCTAAATTGTATCCCTTAAATCTTATAAGCATCCTTTTCTTTTTCAGTAAACACCCTGAAACTATAGACACTTTTTAAAATTTTTCTGTGCTTTTTTTTAAAAGGATAGCATGATTTTCTATTTTTTGTTGTGCCCCTTTTCGCGGGCAATGTCAACACTCTTCTTTAC
>NZ_BASL01000735.1:0-9599 GCF_000648255.1 Candidatus Protochlamydia sp. R18
ACATAAAGATCTGAAGGCATTCTTAAGCTGAACTTTCCTGAGTACGACTTTTCTGGCTCTACTCCTCTTTCCTTACACCAATCAATATAATCATCAATAGAATCCCTAAAAGCTTGCTCGATTTCGTCAACGGTTGTCCCTTGAAAAGTAATAACAGCTTTTAGTCCTGTTACTTCTCCATGAAAAATACGAGCTGCATCATCATAGACAACAAAACCAGAATAATTTTTATATTTTAACATGGCTTTACTCCTGCATTTTCTAAAAACCTACGCACAGAAATAAGAGGACCTTTATCCGTTTCTTTTTGAGGATGTGGGCGATGAAAAATGGCCTCTTGGCCATTTAATAGAATTCTGATTCTTGAGCCTCTCCCCTCTTGAGTATCTGCACCAAGAGCAGAGAATAAGGATTCAACGTCCTTCCATTTCACGTTTGCTTGAACTGGCTTGGCAAATATCGCTTGTAGTGTAATCAGGTGTTTCTTATTCATGATTTTGTGATATCATATTTTGATGTTATAATCAAGGAATTCCTATATTTACGATATTGGCGTATAATCAACTTATGAGAAGAATTTCTATTGATTCTGCTATCTTGACACGAATTTTTGATAAGCTAATCGCGGAAAGAAAGTTTTTAAAGATTTTGATAAATTTGAAGCAAATTTAATTAAAGATCCAAACAAGTTAATTTAATTACCGGAATGGGAGAATTAAAGAAGGCACGTATTAAATTTTCTGCTAAGGAGAAAAGCGTTGGATTCCGAGTAGACTATTTAGATTTTCTTGAGGATGGAATTACCTATTATGTTGTTATTGACCCCAAGAACGTTAAGGGAGATTTAAGTTCTGAAGAAAAAAAGATTATTTTAAAAATGATTCAGGAGATAAAAAAAGGAGTTAAAAATGAGCGAAATGTTTGAACTTCTTGAAGAAGGTCTTAACGATATTATTGAACATCAAAAAGGGAAAAATAAGTTAAAGAAACGTAATGTAGACATTTCTGAACCTGCAAATATGTATTCTGCTCAAGATGTAAAGAGGATTCGAGAATCACTTAATTATCCACAAAATTTATTCGCTAGATTTTTGAATGTTAGTATTAGAACGGTTGAAGCCTGGGAAACAGGTAGAAGAACTCCAAATCACGCAGCTCTACGACTTCTCGAAATTGTAGATAAAGGAATTTACCATCCTCAAAGCTTAAAAAAGAGTGTTTGATAATAGAAATAAATAAAAGATTCTTATTCCACCTAAAAAGCCGATTCTTTGGGATGGTTTTAAAAGGTATTATTCTAATCTACTCTTCCATTTCCATTTGCTAGATAGCTATCTTTGCTTATGGCTATATAAAGTTCGATTTTTGTCATCACAGATACCTCTGTTTGTGCCCATAAAAATTAGCCGGTAAGTTCTTTCAATAAATTCATTAACATCGCTTTGTTTTTCAGGACTTTTTGAAAGAAATCAGAGTCTACATTTTTGACTCTTTTCCTAGACTTTTTTGTTACGTTTCTTCCTTCTTCAGTGAGGAAAAGAGAAAATACTCGAGGATCAGATGGCTTACGATGTCTCCTACTAACCCTTTTGTTTCGAGCGTACGAAAAACCTGTAAAGTCATCATAATATCTGCCCATACATGTTTACTTAAATCCATTTTTTTTCACTATCCCTTGTAATGAGTTTCTAAACAACCTATTCTGGATAACAGGGCAATTTGTACATAAATTAAATTCAATTCTGAGTCTTTGCTTGAAATGGCTTGGCAAATATCGCTTGTAGTGTAATTAGGTGTTGCTTATTCATAATTTTATGATGTCATAATCAAATCGTTTAGACTAAATTTTTAAATTATAAGTGAAAATATGAATACGAGCGAATTTAGCTGGGCAAAATTCTCAAGGATTTCGCGGTACAATAATGAAAAGATGGAAGGCTTACTAGGTCTATACCATATGAAAACCGTAAAGGAGTTCTTTTATAATTTTCTTCTCAATTTTGTTCTGGCATATTCTTTTGTTTTTATATACCACCATCATGCAGAAAGACATCATTTTTCGAGTATTCATGAAGAGTTTCTGTAATAAGTTTTTCTAATTCCTTCGGATTTTTTCCTAAAAAAACGAAGAAATCTTTATAATCATTATGAATAAAAGACCATCCATCGTCTGTGGGGATTAAGCATTCTTGATATAAACTTTCTTTGCTTTGCTCGAAAAATCTTCCAAAAACTTCTTGAATTTGAGCTATTTCTTTTCTTTTCAAACCTGTTGGTGGCCAAGGAATAAAAGGTATATTTATGCTTTCCATTGCTTTGGCTATCTCTACAGAATAGCGAAGATAATCTTCTGGAAGTATAGCATCTTCTCTAATTTTTGTTCTCCTGCTCGATCTGATAGCATTCACGCAAGCAAAAACACGGAATAATTCTAGAGAGACGCCATCTTTATTTTTTTTTCCAAAAAATAACTCTTTCAATTGTAGCTGAGGATTTTCGCTTAATTGTTTATTTACAATGAAGGGGAGAACTTCTGCCGTAATTTTTAAACGGAAAGGATTCGTAATAACTTCCCATAAAGTAGAGCCTTTTATTTGTTTAAAATTTTCTTGATATTCATGATGGTCCCAAAGAAGGCGGTTTTCTTTTTTCGTGTCTTTTTGGCGTTCTGATACATATTTATTTAGATAATCAAAAATTTGATCTTTACTAAATGGCTTAAGTTGTATCCTGTGTAAGTATTTACCTTGAGGTTCGAAGTTATTCGATTTAGCTGTTTTTGTTTTGCTGACAAAGATAACTTTAGAAATTTCCTTAGCCTCAAATTGGTTTCTCATATAAATGTTAATTTTTTTACGTTTGGCAGAGTTAATTTCATCATGGGCATCACAAATTAGCATTATTTGGCGTTTTTTTAATTCCTTCTCCTGATCGGTATTTATTCCAAAAAAACTCATTGTACACTCCCAAGCTTCATAAAAAGGATCTTTCAATCTTGGAAGGTATGTATAAATAGGAAAATAGTTTTTGTCAGAATACTCATTTAGGAACTGATCTACCAACATTTTCATAGCAAGTGTTTTCCCTTCTCCACCATATCCTTCCAGATGAAGAACTGGATCATCGCTATCATTCAAAAAGGCTCTTACCATCTTTTCCAGTGGTGTGGGGTCAGGAAAAGGTTGATCTGGATCTTCGGCATCTGAAGAAATGTAATAGGCTTTTTCTTTAAGTTGATAATCTTTTTTTAGTTTGTCCCCTATACTTTTCATAATTTCAAAAAGAGGAACTGCTTTAATAGCTTCATTAAAAATGGCATTTCGTTTAGAAGTAGAGGCAAAAGAAGAAATTCCTCTTTGTTCAAGCTGTAATTTTTGTACAACTTCAAGAGCAGCATCTTTAATTTCTTCCAGAGGGTGGGTGGTACAAGATAATAAATAAATTTTGATAAGTTCTTGAAGCTGTGTTCTATACTCTTTTTTTTCTAGATAAAAGGTTTCGGATGGATTATCCGCTTGCTTCTCATTATTTTCTTGATAGATTTGTTGAAATAAACTAATGACTATTTGTTTTAGAGTAATATCATCAGGGGAAGTTGATGAAGGGAAATGAAGTACTTCCCAAAGTAAATCTACAAGTCCCATTAAAAAAAAGGGATCATGCAGTTCTTCTCTTTTACGGATTGCAGGATCTGTATTTAATTTCTCGATAGCCTTAAAAAAACCTTGGGGGTGGGCAAAAAATGACACTCGCAAGATATATAGAGTTATAAACCATTTTTCAGGAAACAAATTTCTTGGAAGCACTCGCCCATGAAATGTGAATGCTTCTTTAAAATTATCATACGCTTCAAAAGCTGGAGCTATGTGCCAAGGTTCAAATAAGCTTATTGCGTCTGCTAGATTTGCAATTCCACGTAAGATAAGAAAGGAACGTGAAATAAGTTTTTTAACTTTATCTGAGGGAGTTGTATCATCCGAAATCTTAAGAAAAGAATTTTTTCCATAATGAGCTAGATAGGCTACCTCTAAATTTTGGTTGCCAGTCAATGAGTTAATCGCTTCATAAGCGTTTCCGTATATCTCCTCATCAACTTTTTTTACATTGCGGCTTAACATCGTTTCAATTAGAACAACGAGGGCTGTTAACTGGCTTTTAATCAAGGATATGTTTTGAATCTCTGCTGTAAGGCGAAGTTTCTCTGTCAAAGTGGTTAGCATACTTACAAAATGCTCAGGTTCAATGCTATCTAAAAATTCTAAGGACCTTGAAAAATGAGTTTTTTGGTGAAAGCTTAACTCATGTTGGTAAGTTAGCTTTTGAAAATATATGAAGATCTTCGACAAAGCTTTTAAAATCTTTTTATCTTTTAACTTATTGCTCACAAAATGGTTTACCAAACTTTTAAGGATATTAAATTGATCATCTTCTTCTAAATTTTCAAAAATTTCTATAATTTCCTCAATCGCCTTCTTTGAAGGTTGTTGCTTTTGAGTAAAAGCTTCTACCATTTGATAAGCGATTTCATTGGCCAAAGGATCCCTATAATTTAGCTGCTTTAAATATATTGCTAAGTCCTGAGCATTGTTGATAGATAATAAAGAAATAGATGGGGGGACGTTTAAAGGAGAATCAGCTTGCTCATCTTCTTTCAATGAAAGGCATAAGCATATTCCCTCCCTTTTTTGTTCCAAATTCACCCGAAACCTCGATTTAAAGTGAGGTAGAAATTTATCGCGGATTTGTTCAAAATCAGATTTCAGGGAAGGATTTAAAAGGAAATTTAAATCATTTTTTAAGTTATGGGCGATGGATTTCTCATTTCCTTTTTCATCCA
Source organism: Candidatus Protochlamydia sp. R18 (assembly GCF_000648255.1). Classification (NCBI taxonomy): domain Bacteria; kingdom Pseudomonadati; phylum Chlamydiota; class Chlamydiia; order Parachlamydiales; family Parachlamydiaceae; genus Candidatus Protochlamydia; species Candidatus Protochlamydia sp. R18. The sequence goes on from NZ_BASL01000735.1 coordinate 4,838, forward strand.
GCAAATAGGCTTTGCTATTTGCAACATTGTCTGGGCATAAATCTAAACGATATTTTTCTCCCTGCGTTGTCGTTCCCTCAATTTTTATTGTTAGTTGACTGAGATATTGAGTGTTATGCTTTCCAGACTCTAAGTTCAAATGATTCTTCAACTTTTTTTTAGAAATATTTATCTGGGGATAGCTCTGAAGTATTAATTCGGAAATTGTTGTTAAAAGAATGCCCCTAGAAGGATTGCTAGTAATTTCCCATGAATGAGGTTGATGAGGCTTTTTTCCTGAGTTTTTTATGACGTTTGCTGATATCTCTTGGGTCTTAGGATCTATCTTTACATCATAGTTGTATTTCTTTTTATTTGAAACAGTGCCAGTTAGGTGAAATGTCATCACTGAATCATTTGCTGTCACTTCAGGGATCATAGTGCCTCCTTGATGATTAAGAAGCTAAATTTAGTTTTGCTTTGTATAATGTCCTACTCTTTTGTCTCTTTGGTTTTTAAATAAACAATTTTAATTTCAATCTTCTTCTTGCTGTCTAAAATTTGCAATATTTTTTGAGGGCTTTTTTTAAGAATTCTCTTTTTTCTCTTTTTTATCTGTGAATTTTTATGTAGAAGAAGCACTCTTAAAAAGAGAAAAATTACGGACGCTATAATATTAATAGTAATTAAAGGAAAAGGGATTAGGCCTGCGTTTGACAAAAAGCATGTTGAGAGGCAAAGATGGGATCCGCGTGAATGAAAAGCCTTCTTTAAATATTTTAATAATTGCTCATTTGTATAGGAGATAGCTAGATGGTTGTTTCATCAGACCAAACTTTTGGAGTGGAGTCTTTTATATTTCCTTGTATTAAAGACATAGAGCAAAGCCACAAAGAGAAAAATCCCGATTGTTCATATAGAGGAATGGAAAATATTGCGGAAATGATATTTAAAAAATTAGAAGCACAAGATCTATACCGAGCAAATTTGGTTTGTAGACAATGGAAGCAAATTATTGAGCAAAATAATTTGTTTGAAAGCTTTAGAGTTGATTTCCGAGCAGATTCTTCCTCTTCTAATTCTTCCCCTTTTAGGGATAATTCTAGAGGCGAGAAACTCAAAAACCCGGCAAAAGCTTTTAATCAGGTTAATTCATCTTTCGACTTACATAAAACTCATAGCGGTTATTTTTACTTAGATAATGATTCTATAAAATATGGAAATAAAATAAAAAAAAATTTTTCACCAGAAGATAATGAGTATATTTGGAAAATCAATGATAAGCTTTTGAGTCCGCATTTTATCAAACTTTATGCTGGCTCTTACGCACAAATGAAAAGCCCCGAGCAATTAAAAACCCAAACCTTACTTTTAAAAATTGTTAAGCTTTCTCGATACTGCCAAAATGTCAAGATTGCAGCAGCCAACGCCATGATGATTTTAAAAAGGATAGGATTTTCTTTTGTCAATCAAAAGCTTAGAGGAATCAGGATTCCTAAGTCAAATATTCCACGCATCATTTTAGATTATGCCGACTTATCTAAAGCTGATTTAAGAGGAGCTGATCTGACAGATTGTTCTTTAGCGGGTACCATCCTTGACGGTGCTAAACTGAAAGGTGCCAAGTTTGGACATCTCCCTTATCTATTGCATCAACACCGTGTATTGGCTGCAGCTCTATCTCCTAATAAAAAGTATCTTGTGTCAAACGATGAAGAAAACCTTTACGTTTGGAACCTAAAAACTTTTCAAATGAAAAAACAGCCGATAGGAAAACCTTCTGTCTACTGGGAAGGGAGTCAGTTTAAATTTTCCTATTATCCGCATATCTTCTTACTTTTTTCTCCGGATGGAAATTTTTTTTTGAGAGCTTATAGCCAAGGAGAAATTGAAATACGGAAAACTGAATCTTTAGAATTGGTTAATTATTTCCGCCTTGAAAACATTTATTCTTGTTCTTTACTTGCACTCACGAAAGATGGGACTCATCTCGTTTGCGCAGCAAATATAGCAAAAAAAAGTAAGTGGATTAGTCCATCAGGTCCTTTTGAGCAAGAAATTACCCTTTGGCGCATAAGCAAAGACTTTCATCATTTAGAATGTATAAATAAAACAAAAACGGGAAACCTGGTGGTAGCTATCAGCTTTTCGCCTGAAAAGGCAATTATAGGAACAGTGGAGTATAACCATTTTAGTTCTTCTTTTTTAGAGATGGAGTCGTTCAGCATAAATATTTATTCTCTTTTTCTCAATCTAAGCAGGATTAATGGTTGGCTTATCCCTTGGCAAGGGAGCTATGAAATGTCAAATACAGGAGAAACTCGTCGACTCATTACAAAAGGAAAAGAAGTATATATTTGGGATGAAGATGCAGGGAGGTTCGTCAGCAAGGACAATAAAAAAATTCCTTTTACCGTGGAAGAGGGTCAAGGGAGGGATGAAATGTTGAAAATGGATATTTTGTTTAATCCTGAAGGAACTCATCTACTCATTACAAAAGGAAAAGAAGTATCTGTGTAGGATATGGTTAAAGGAGATTTTTTAGTCCGTAAAGTTAAGAAAAAAATTCCTTTTTTTACTGAAAAAGAAGGAACTATAAAAAATTTGCAATATCTATCAAATAATTCTCTTTTAGCCTATTCTACCGGTGTAAATGTCCTTTGCATTCGCAATAGCAGAGATTCTCAATTAAAATGGCGCATACCATTCCCTGCTTCACTCTATGAAAGTAGGGGAGCATTTAGCAAGGATATATCATTTTTTTTTAATAAAGAAAGATTATACAGTTTTTCTGGAGCAAAAATTTTTATTAACAATTTAAAAAGCTTTTCGTCCAAAAAAGAAGGGCCTTTTGACACGTCAATTGTCGATCTTCGTTTTTCTTCAGATAATCGGGCAATCCATCTTCTGACGAATCATATTCGAATGAGCGAATTCCATGTTCCTCTTCGATTTTATGCATATGAGTCTTCCTCTGGTAAAAGGCTTGATTATAGAATCTTAGATGAACATCATCCTCAGAATCAGTTAATATACTACACTACAAGTTTATCTGAAAGAAAGACTCTATTCAGTGGCAAACTGTTTTACCTTTGTTCTTTTTCCTTCGATGCTCAGTATGTTCTAGGATTTTCGCTCAATGATATTTTTCGACCTCATCCTCATAATATGATATCTTTCCAACATGATCTTTCAAATTTTTATCGTTGTATCACTATTTCTCACGCTAAAAACGGATCAGAATACTTTAAAATTAAGAACAACTTTTTAGGGTGTGCCTTATCACTAAATAATCTTTATTTAATTGGAGCTCAACAAAATCAGCTTGAAATATGGGACATCGCTTCCAAGAAACAAATAGGATCTGCCCCTTTCCCCACCCCTCTCTCTAATAACATGAGAGTTAGCCTTGTCCTCTCTCCAAATGCTTCCCCCCCAACTATCCTTGCTACCATTGATCGTGAATTAGGGCAAACAATAATCTGGCAAGTCGATTGGTTGAACTCAAAAGCTGAGCAAATTATCCAATTTTCACCTGTTGTCAAGCTACGCTTTTTTAAAGATTCTAAACTCTTCTTTCAAAAAAAAAATACAATTTACAGGTATGATATTAATACTCGTAAACAAAAAAAATTAAGGTGCAAATATGCAGTAGTTGATTTTGATTTATCCCACGATGATTCTTTGATGATTAAAACTGAGAGGAAAGGCCTTAAAAAAAGCAGGATTTGTTTGTGGGATTTAACACAAAAGAAAAAATTAGATCAATCGTATCTTCCTTATAGTATCCCGAAAATTTGTATGTCACCTAATGGTAAATTTGTTGCGTGTTGCGATGAAAATAACTTAGAGACAATTTATGCTTGGGAAATTAAAGAAGGAAAACTTCATTTGTTATGGAAAATTCCTAAAAAATTGGAAGTGCAAGGATTACATCTACAAAATGTGCGGAATTTAAGCTATAAAAATAATTTACTGCTTTCTCAATTACAAAAAAAACCATAAAATTTCGCGATCATATATACCATATTGCGGGGACTTTTCCTGTCTAATTTGCTATTAAGTTATATGGAAAAAGGCTTATTTAATAAGAACTAAAATTTATGTTTATTATTTGTGTTAGGGGGGCTACATTGGGCAATATGATCTTGCGCATTATCAAAAAAAAGTAAAATTTGAAACACCCTATTTTAGATGTGAAATCGTACGCAAACTTTAGAAATTCATATGTTAAAAATCCATTAAATCATTGTCAAGGTATACCGTGCATTTTATCTGAAGAGAAGGAGTAAATTTTGCTAAAGCAAAATGAATATTTTTAAAAAGAGATAACATGATGGATTACTTTATTCTATCAAATTTATTTTTTTGCTTGCATTATCTGGAAGAGTTGTTTTGTCATAGGCATAAACCATTTCACTTGAGGCATGGCCAGTAACTCGCATGATATCACTATCTTGAAAACCTTGCTGCTTGAGGTATGTAACCGTCGTGGCTCTCAAAACATGAGGAGTTAATTTAAATGGAATTCCAGCAGCTTCTTTTGCTTTAGCAAATGTTTTGATTCAGTAAACACCCGGAAACTATAGACGCTTTTTAAAATTTTTCTGTGCTTTTTTTAAAGGATAGCATGCTTTTCTACTTTCTGTTGGACCTTTTTTGCGGGGTAATTTCAACATTCTTCTTTACCAAATCTGAGCCGCAGTGCGTACATCTCATTGCTTTTCTCCGCTTGAATTAGAATAATTAATCTATCAAATTAGATCAGTTTATTGAAATAGCC
>NZ_BASL01000734.1:0-2643 GCF_000648255.1 Candidatus Protochlamydia sp. R18
GAAGACTATAATAAATGGCGTCCTCATAGCGCGCTAGATGGTCTTTCTCCGGAAGAATTTAGAAAGACTTACGAGCTAAAAACAATTAATGCATAGGTAGTAAAATTTTCTATTTTAAAATGGACCTAATTATGGGGCAATGTCAGATTTAATAAAAATCAGACTTACCATCTTTCCAGACATCCAATACTATTGATTATACTCCTTCAGCTCATTCAGTATGCAAAAAATAAACTGAGTAAAATTTACAAAGAAGAAGGTGAAAAAACGCCTTTGAAAGGAATGGTTGGCAATCATTCGGATAGATACGCAGCCTTCAAATAATTGTAATTTGTTAATTTTATACTCTTCATGTTCTACGTGAAAAAACGAAAGCCTACAAACTTTGTTGTAATACACCACAATCATTGTTACAAAATTTCAAAAAAACTAATTATTTCGCGTACTTTCTCCTTTTTCTTTTCATTTTAACATAAATTAAAAAAACCACAGCTAAGGATATATAATTTGATTAAACAATTGCCATCTATTTATCATTTTTTTAAAAAAAGATTGATAAAAAAAAGGAAAAGTTTTTGTATTGCTCATATAGATATCCTTTGATAACTATGAATAAGCAATTATATAACAATTACTTTTCTAAATTAAATTTAAAGCTTTGTTGTTTATCTAGATTAAGTAAGGTAAAGCGTAATAAAATATGGTTTTTATCTCATTTCAGAGAAACATTTTATTTTAAATTTTATAGGAGTGTTAAATATGTCAATAAATTTAAATTCTTCAATGTGTAATTCCGTTGATTCTTTAAATCAACCAAAAGAAGTTGTGTGGGAAGAAAATGTATGTGAAATGAATAATTGTTCTCTTACTTCCGAGAATAAAATTTCTGTCATAGCCAAGAATATACTTCCTGTTGAAGAAGAAGTAATTTTTACATCTTTTAATTGCCCTATTACTCTCAGCCCATTTGTAGATCCGGTTGTAGATGAATGTGGACATACATTTGAACAAGAAGCAATCATGCAAATTTATAACAGTGCAATTGCAAGAGGAACTCCATTTACATGTCCTATGGACCCTAGTAAAATTCTTGATGTGAACAAACTGGTTAAAAATTATAGTTTAGCCGGTGCCCAAGAAGAAGTAGAAGAATTTACTAAAAAACATACTTCTGAAAAAAAAACCTCTCTTGAGTTAATGAAAGAACTTATGCAAGAGCATAAAATAGAAAAGCGAGAGCATAAATTAGGGATACAAAAATTACTAGAGGATCATAAAAGTTTCTTAGAAGATTTTAGACCTCTTGCACGCGATACAGAAGAATCTTTAAATACAAGTGCTAACATTTTAAATCAATGTTCTATTCTTAAGGATAAAAATACCATTTTGGAGAAAAAAGTTAAGAATTTTGAGACAATGAGTGTATCAGATAGACTATTTTCATACCTTTTTCCTCGTTATAACGATGCTATTTCCACAAGAAATATAACGCTTAAAGAACAAGAGCTTCTTAATAAATCTACGATAACTGATACAGAAATTGAAGCTGAAGGAAGAAAGTTAAAAGAACTAAAAAATAAGATAGAAAAATATTATCCACCAATAGAGACAAAATAAAACTTTTTGTTTTGGTTAATCTAAATTTGAAAATATTTTTTAAATTTAGATTAACTCAATCCTATTCAAGCCTTTCTCAGTTAGCTATGAATCATTATCAATCCATTTTTTGCCTAGAACTTGTGCTAATGCCAATTCAAAAGAAATAAAAAATTTAGGTCTATATCTTTAGTTATAGCAAAGCGGATAGAACATAAATTTTTTATGTCATTTCACAAAAATGATTTATTTTAAAATTTAGTGAAGTATTAAATATGCCAGTACATTTAAATGATTTCCTAGAAGATCTCAAATCTGCTTCATAAAAGTCAAAAGAAGTTTTTAATGTCTGTGGTAATTCCAGTCGAAAAAACATAGTCGAAAGCTATAAAGACAATATTTATTCATCAATGAATTTAACAATTCAAAAGAACATAGTGAAAAGAAACTGTTTTGAGAAGGTATTCAAAGATGATTCATATAGCTTATTTTTGGGTAGTGCTAAATAGGTAAGGCTCTCAATTGCCTATTGTAATCACAAATAAAGTATTTTATTAACCCAATGTGATTAGTTAGTTTTTTAGAAAATGAAAGTGTTTTCCTTACAAGTCTTGCACATCTTTGTCTGAGAGTACAATTAAATCTTTCAATGTAACTTGTCTGACCAGATTGCTTGCTAACTGGTTGATGTTGACTCCAAGGAATGGTTTCATAATAGACATTAAACTTATCAGTGAAATAGAGGGCTTTTTTTTTAATGATTCGGGTAGTTTTGCAAAAAGAAGCTCAGCGGTTTTTTTATCTCGAGGACCCACTTGCATAGCAAGCACTTGGCGACTTTTTTTATGCAAGATGAGCCATAACCACTGATCATTTTTCTTATTTCCTACAAAACTCCATAGCTCATCTACTTCAAGTTTAGCCACTTTCAATTCATCTTTCTCACAACATGTGACTTGTGCATTTAAATCCTCAGGCAAATCATTGATAATGAAATTAATAAAATCTAGCAGCCATGGCATACTTACATCAAAAATTCTACAAATT
>NZ_BASL01000733.1:0-7482 GCF_000648255.1 Candidatus Protochlamydia sp. R18
ATTTTAGAGAAGAGAAATTCTGTGTAGCTATTGCTGCTTGAAACCCAAAGTTCAGGTTATAGACATTAAATTTATCAGTAAAATAGAGGATTTTTTAACGTCAGTTTAACGTAAGGAACCCTCTAAAACATTCTAGGAGCTTAGCAGCTTCGATTTCTGTATTTGAAAAGAACAGTCGAAGCTTGGATGGATTCAAGCAATAATTAGCAAGACCTGCCATCAGATTGCTAAGAAAGTTCCATCGACTTCAGTGCCCATGATGTTCTATCTGACAGCTACTTTTCAACAGGTTATTCGCACTTTCAATAATAGCCCTCTTTTTTAGCATGAGTTTATCTACTAACGTGATCAATTTATTTTTCATCTTCTTCTTTACTTTTGTGAAAAGATGAATTTCCTTTTGCATTAGAGTATTAGTCAGTTTTAATCTGATTAAAATAAAAAAAAATTTGATCTTATATTGATAAGTTCATATTTTTAGGTGTAAGTTGCTACCTAGCAAGGCTGTAAAATTCAGTACGAGGGTAAAGAAAGTATTGAGTTTTTCAACAACACTTTGATTTTATTTGCGTTAAGGTTTATGATTATTATTCTGTTATGGTAACATAACTAAAGAAGAATCATCAGAAAATAGCAAACAGACTGGGATTGAATTATTAATATAAAACACAATAAGTTTAATTTGTTTATAATTAATAATTTTAATTTAGGTAATTTATGATGTATTTACAACCTTGCTCTCCTAATCAAGGCTATCAATCTGATCAGGATATGCCATATAAGGCAGCTAAGCCTAAAGAGGTAGTCCAAACCAACCTACCGATAGAAACTAAAGTAAAGGATGTATGTAAAGATGTTTTTACAGAGTTTTTGCATACACTAGATCCTGAACTTTCAATTAAAACCTTAAATACTCTTCCCACAGAAAAAATCGCCGTTTGGCAGGTGGCAATTTCTGAGGACGCTACAACTTTTTTTGAGAATTGGCTTGATTCTAAAGTTTTTCATCTATACCCAAATCAAAAAAAGATGGAACAGGAGTTGAAGACCATTTATCAAGAAATTAAAATACAAAGTAATGCAGCACCAGCTACAGTTGCTGATATTGATCAATTAGCCAGAAATATTCTTAAAGAATATAGTAAAACAATAGAAGACCAAGCGACGGATGATGCTTTTTTAACCCCTTATTTTGCAAAAGAATTGCAGATTCCTTCTAATTCTAAACTCATGCGCTTAACAATTGATAAAGCTAAACCATCAATTAGCAAAGTTGTTAGTGAGCGGCTTGGCTATTTATACAACGATCGTCCAAGAGAGTGTCTAAAAAATGTCCTTAGTCATGATTATCCAAATCAAATCGATCAGGTAAGCTACTTAGTGAGCCTTTGGTCCAAATCTAGGCGGAAATTTGCCCCTATTTGGGAACAATAAATTCCGTTCTACAGGTAGGCTATCTTTAATCAGATAGCCATTTTTTATATTGATCAAGACCAACTTGGGACCAATAATTTTGATACATTTTGTCAGAAGGTCTAGGCCCTTTACATACATGCTGAATTAGATAAAGGCTTTGTCCAGTTTGTACCGTTTCTTTAAAATATTCTTCAGCTCCCTCCGCAAAATTAGGGTGTAGTAATTCAATTTTAACCTGAGTATTAGTCCTATCGCTCATATGGCTAGGAGGAGGAAAATTATAAGTGATATTATTTATAATTGAATCAACGAATTTTAGGGGATTTTGTAAAACAAAAAATTCTTTATACTTCTCAAAATATTTAGGAAGAATAATTAGATTAAAGCTTGAAGGAACAATATTAGCATTGATTTTTACTTCAATACAAAATTTACTGTCATCTGCCTTTTTATCAGTTGGTATTTTTTCCTTTTCAAATTCTAATAGTTTGTCTCTAATCCACTCATCGTTAGAAACGCCTTTTACATCTTCTATGACTTGATTCGCATTACCTATAAGCTTTAGTTTATTTGGATCGATTAGAATTAGCATACCTGCATGCGCTCGCTTGGAAAGCTCTTCCAATAGCAAATTGTTTTGAGGAGTTTGCGAAAGCATTAGTGGCTGGCTTTTTAACTTTAGAGATCTGAACATGTTAGCCATTGGTCCCGTTGCACTAATTTTTTGTTCTTCTTCATCGGTTAAAGGATATGGCTCTACCTGAGGTTGATCGTCCCTTCTTTCAAGTAAAATAGGGTAGTGCTAAATAGGTAAGGCTATTCCAATAAACTGATCTAATTTGATAGATTAATTATTCTAATTTAAGCGGAGAAGAGCAATGAGATATACGCATTGCGGCTCAGATTTGGTAAAGGAGAATGGTTATACAAGACATGAAAAGCAAAATTTTCGCTGTTTAGAGTGTGGCAAACAGTGGAGCGAAAACAATGAAGCTAAAATCATTAACGAACAAACAAAGGAACTTGTCAGAAAAGCTCTTCTAGAAAGGGTGTCTCTTAATGGAATTTGTAGAATTTTTGATGTAAGTATGCCATGGCTGCTAGATTTTATTAATTTCATTATCAATGATTTGCCTGAGGATTTAAATGCACAAGTCACTTGTCATGAAAACGATGAGTTGGAAGTGGCTAAATTTGAAGGAAATGAGCGATGAAGTTTTGTAGGAAATAAGAAAAATGATCAGTAGTTATGGCGCATCTTGCATAAAAAAAGTCGGCAAGTGCTTGCTAGGCAATTAGATCCTCGAGACAAAAAAACCACTGAGCTTCTTTTTGCGGAACTAGCCGAATCATTAAAAAAAAAAGCCCTTTATTTCACTGATAAATTTAATGTCTATTACGAAACCATTCCTTGGAGTCAACATCAACCAGTTAGCAAGCAATCTGATCAGATAAGCTACATTGAAAGATTTAATTGTACTCGCAGACAAAGATGGGTAAGGCTTGTAAGGAAAACACTTTCATTTTCTAAAAAACTAACTAATCCCATTGGGTTAATAAAATACTTTATTTGTGATTACAATAGACAATTGAGAGCCTTACCTATTTAGTACTACCCATTTTTGTTTTTATGGTGTTAAATCCGTTCAAGAATCATTGATTTTTTCAAAGCTAACAATGCAGCAACAAGTTTAAGCGTAAGGTTTTTATGCACCCATCGTTTTTCATTATCGGAATTCTGTTTTTTATAGCGATTCTTTTAAACTATTACTACCTTAATTCTAATTCAGATATTGATTTAGACGATTAGGAAGGCTTACTTTGGCTGCTTTAAGAATTTGAATAAATCAAAATGATAATAAGGCTAATCGCAAGCTAGCTCACCTTTTAAACCTGCATGGGAAAACCAAACTTTTAGACTCTCTGGTACAAAAATGACATTATAATTTAGGTGGTTTAGCGACAGGAGCTTTAATTACTTCTGGTAAAGGAGTAGGATTGAGATGGCCAAAATGTTGAATGAGCCTATCAATGATGACAGGATAGGGCAATCTTATGATAATAGAGTCAATCAATTATGCGAGAAATAACGAAGGGAAGAGTATCAAAAAATTGTTTAATGAAAGTTGTGTTTTACTAGGTAAAATTTTTTGATTAATAAATCGCTCAACTTTGCGCTGGATAAGATTTTCTTTAATAGTATCGTGCTGATAACCAATTTCATAAGGAGTTCTTTTCAAATGCAAAATTTGTTGTAATTCATCGCTTTGCAATATTCCTTTTCCTTTGAAATTTAGTTCAGCAGAAAGATCGCAAACAAGGTAAATTAACGCTAATAATCCTAAAAATAGTTTTTTTTCATAATAAAACCGATTTATAAGTAAAATTAATTGTATACACCTATATGTTTTAAGATTGAAAATTCTTTAATTGCTTTTAGATGATTTGGCTTAAGATTGAAAATTTTCTGATAGTATTTGATGGCAACTTTCAAATATTTAACAACTTTATATTCATTTTCATGAGTAGCTTTATTGGGGGATGCCAGGGCAAATAACAGGCAGTTGGCAAGGGAGCCTAAAAGGAAAGGAAGAAATGGGGCAAAAAAAAAGGGCCTTAAAACGGGGTGTTTTAAGGCCAAAAAGAAAAGTTTGGCGGCGACCTACTCTCCCACACTCTTGTGTGCAGTACCATCGGCGATGAAAGGCTTGACTTCTGAGTTCGGAATGGGTTCAGGTATTTCCCTTTCTCTAATGCCACCAAACGAAAATCATAAAAGGTTTAAGTTTCACTTATCAAAATCAGCTCTTGAAAACAATCTCACACGCTTGATTTTTTATTTCGCACCACACTGTTTGTGCTAAAGGGAATGGTTTTCATCCTTTAGAAAAAAAGGTGGTCAAGCCGATCGACCGATTAGTATTGGTAAGCTCAACGCATTACTGCGCTTACACACCCAACCTATTAACCACATGGTCTATATGGTGTCTGATAGGGATACCTTATCTTGAGGGAGGCTTGGCGTTTATATGCTTTCAACGCTTATCCGTTCCGAACATAGCTACCCGGCAATGCTCTTGGCAGAACAACCGGCTCACCATTGGTTCGTCCACTTCGGTCCTCTCGTACTAGAAGCAGCTCCTCTCAAGTATCCTACGCCCACAAAAGATAGGGACCAAACTGTCTCACGACGTTTTGAACCCAACTCGCGTACCGCTTTAATTGGCGAACAGCCAAACCCTTGGGACCTTCTTCAGCCCCAGGATGCGATGAGTCGACATCGAGGTGCCAAACCGCCACGTCGATATGAACTCTTGGTGGCGATAAGCCTGTTATCCCCGGAGTACCTTTTATCCGTTGAGCGACGGCGATTCCACATTCCACCGCCGGATCACTAAGCCCGACTTTCGTCTCTGTTCGACTTGCAGGTCTCACAGTTAACTTGCCTTATACCTTTACGCTCTACTCGTGATTGCCAACCACGATGAGGCAAGCTTTGGACTCCTCCGTTACTCTTTAGGAGGATACCGCCCCAGCAAAACTGCCCGTCTGACAATGTCCGAATCCCAGCTTCATGGGATTTCGTTAGATTCCCGACTTATCAAGACCAGTATTTCAACGACGACTCCAGCCCACCTGACGATGAGCTTTCTTAGTCTCCTGGTTATTCTACACATGACAAGTCAAGAGCCAATATCAGAGTACAGTAAAGGTTCACGGGGTCTTTCCGTCTTATTGCGGGTAAACAGCATCTTCACTGCTACTACAATTTCACCGAGTCTCTTGTTGAGACAGTGCCCAGATCGTTATACCATTCGTGCAGGTCGGAACTTACCCGACAAGGAATTTCGCTACCTTAGGACCGTTATAGTTACGGCCGCCATTCACCAGGGCTTAAATTCAATGCTTTGCACTTAACGTGCTAACATCTCCTTTTGACCTTTTGGCATTGGGCAGGCATCACACCATATACTTCGACTTAGACGTCTTTGCATAGTGCTGTGTTTTTGTTAAACAGTCGCCTGGGCCATTTCTCTGCGGCCACAGGATGCTTTAGCAGCGAGTGCTATCACAACTTGTGGCTCCTCTTCTCCCGAAGTTACGAGGATAATTTGCCGAGTTCCTTAACAAGAGTTCTCTCGCGCGCCTTAGAATATTCTTCCCACCCACCTGTGTCGGTTTTGGTACGGTCACCATCAACGATTAGAGTCTATTTCTTGGAAGCCTTGCGCTACGCTATCGGTTCCCCCGAAGGTTTCCCTTAGTGACAACCTGGTCTTCCGTTAGCGGATTTACCTACTAACCAACCTCATTGCCCCACGGACACATCCAATGGTCCGCGCGCTTAACGTACTCCGTCGACCCGTCACCAATGTTTTAGGTGGCGCAGGAATATTTAACCTGCTTTCCATCACCTACGCTTTTCAGCCTCGGCTTAGGGACCGGCTAACCCAGGGAAGACGAACTTTACCCTGGAAACCTTAGGTTTTCGGCGAGGAGGATTTTCACCTCCTTTATCGTTTACTCATGCCATGCATTATCACTAGTATGCGCTCCAACGCTCCTTACGGTACATCTTCGACGCTGCATACTACGCTCTCCTACCGCTTATTCTTTAACAGAATAAACCCGCGATTTCGGCTCTATGCTTTAGTCCCGGATATTATCGGCGCAGAGTTTCTCGATTGGTGAGCTGTTACGCACTCTTTAAATGATGGCTGCCTCTAAGCCAACATCCCAACTGTTTTAGAAACTCCACTTCCTTACTCACTTAGCATAGAATTAGGGGCCTTAATCGGCGATCTGGGCTGTTCCCCTTTTGACAACGTAGCTTATCCCACGCTGTCTATCTCCCGGACGACTTTACAGTATTCGGAGTTTGATTTCCTTTGGTAGGTCGGTAAGACCCCCGCGTGAATTCAGTGCTCTACCCCTGTAAAGGGCTGTCCGAGGCTAACCCGAAAGTTATTTCGAAGAGAACAAGATATCTCCAAGTTTGATTGGCCTTTCACCCCTATCCACAACTCATCCAAAACTTTTTCAACAGTTACTAGTTCGGTCCTCCACAAGGTGTTACCCTTGCTTCAACCTGGTCATGGATAGATCACTTGGTTTCGTGTCTGCGCCAAATGACTTAACGCCCTTTTAAGACTCGCTTTCGCTTCGGCTTCGGAATGAGATCCCTTAACCTTGCCATTTAACGCAACTCGCTGGCTCATCATGCAAAAGGCACGCCGTCAGCCATTCCCAAATTATTGGGCATAGGCCTTCGACCGTTTGTAAGCTATTGGTTTCAGGTTCTATTTCACTCCCCTAACAGGGGTTCTTTTCACCTTTCCCTCACGGTACTGGTTCACTATCGGTCATTAACGAGTATTTAGCCTTGGAGGGTGGTCCCTCCGGATTCAGACCGGGTTTCACGTGTCCGGCCCTACTCAGGTGCTCATCTAGCTAGCTCTCTTTTTCGCATACGGGGCTTTCACCTTGTATCGCCTAACTTTCCAGAAATGTTCTGCTAAAGTTCGCTAGCCATTGTGATGAGTCCTACAACCCCACTAATAAATTAGTGGTTTGGGCTCTTCCCACTTCGCTCGCCGCTACTATGGGAATCTCTGATTTGATTTCTTTTCCTCTGCCTACTTAGATGTTTCAGTTCGGCAGGTGTCGCCTCCTTAACCTATGGATTCAGTTAAGGATAACCAGACATTACTCTGGTTGGATTGCTCCATTCGGATATCTCCGGGTCAATGCTTTTTTCCAGCTCACCGAAGCTTTTCGCAGGTTTCGCGTCCTTCATCGCCTGTTAATGCCAAGGCATCCACCAATAGCCCTTAATAGCTTGACCAAAAAATTTTAGTCTCAAGCAATTAAGTATGAGTTACGACTCACATAAGCTGATCGCTTATGTCACTTAAATTTTTGTGTGAAGATTATTCTCAAGCGCTGATTTTGATCAGTGAATTTGTGATGACTTTGGTCATCTTTACTTTTCACGTTTCTTGTTCTTTCGAACAATCAACGTTTCAGATTAAACTTGATTCTTAAACTTTTATGACTTTCAAAATA